>NZ_AHMP02000003.1:565000-640000 GCF_000243735.2 Leptospira kmetyi serovar Malaysia str. Bejo-Iso9
GGCCGGTTTTCCCGCTTTTAAAAGATCGAGAATCTTTTCCAAAACGACCGCGATTTCCTGGGCTTCTTTGTTTCCATTCTTCGCGTTTTTTGCGACTCTTTGGTATTGTTTGTCCGCACTGTCCAAATCGGCGAAGATCAATTCCATGTTTACCACAGCCGCGTCGTCGACCGGGTTCACCTTTCCGTGAACGTGGGTTACGTTTTCGTCTTCGAAAGCGCGCACAACGTGGCAGATCGCGTCGACTTCCCGGATATGGGAAAGAAATTTATTTCCAAGTCCTTCTCCTTGGCTCGCGCCTTTTACAAGACCGGCGATGTCGACGAATTCGATGATTGCAGGAACGATCTTTTGCGGCTTTGCGATTTCGGCCAATCGATCCAGTCTGGAATCCGGAACTTCCACGATTCCTTTGTTCGGTTCGATGGTGCAGAATGGATAATTTTCCATCTGTGCGCCCGCTTTGGTAAGCGCGTTGAAAATAGTGGATTTACCTACGTTGGGAAGGCCTACGATGCCGCAATTCAGACTCATGGAGTCCAGATTTTCCGGGGTCGGTCTATGCGAAAAGTAAAATCGTCATTCCAGTTCCCAGGATTTCCCGGAACCGTCGCTGTTGAGAGAAAAACTTTCCTGCTTCAGTCGAATCAATCGATTTCCCCGAAAGAAAAAATTCAAAACGGAAACTCCGTTCGGAATTCCGGGAGATGCACAACCCGTATAATAAATTCCTTCGTTGAATTTCAGATCCTGAGGCGAATTCAAAAGCCGGATCAAAGTGGCTTCTTCCGTTTTTCCGGAAAAAGCCGAAGACCATTCTTCCGCGGTTTGATCTCCGGTTAAGAATAGAATCTTATCCGATTCCCAAGGAAACTCGATCGCGTTCGTGAGAGTGGAAAACCAAAACTTCAAAGAATCGAATTGCAATTCGAAAGAAGAAGATTCGTTTTTTTTCGGATCGGAATTTTCTTTCATCGAGTTCTTTGTTTCCGAGGAAGAATCTTTGCTCGGTTCCGTTCTCTTTGCGGATTTTTTCGCGGTGGAATTGCCTTGATTCTTTTTTGTTTTCGAGGTTTTGTTTTTCGTTTTAACGTTCTTTTTTTTAGAAGCGGCGTTTTCCGAAGATTTCTGAGGAATCGATTCTTTAGGATCGGGTTCTTTGTTTTCTACATTTGAATTCGTGGGCGTGGATTCTTTGGTTTTCGTTTTTGAATCCGTCGAAGTTGGAACCGAAGTCGACACTGGTTTAGAAACGGAAGTCGAATTCGTTTGGGTTTTGGGAGAATCCTTTGCTACATTCGCTTTTTTGGGTTTTGTTTTTTTCTTTTTCGATTTTGAAGAAGATTTTTTTGATTTCGGCGGAATGTTCGTAGGCTTGGACGTTTCAACTTTCTTTTCGGAAGCAAATGCGATCCAAGGCAAGGTCTTGTTTGCGGAAGAAGGCAAATTCTCCGTTATGTTTTTGGGAAAGATATAAAGATCGTATCCGTTTTGCGCGGCGAGATTCAGTTGTTCGCTCGGGATCTCGGAAGCAAAGGAACCGTAACCGACAAGAAATGCGGTTCCGTTTTCTTGCGCGCGTTTGTTTTTGAGTCGTTTGAAAAACAACGAAGTCGATTTGTAAAACCGGGGTTTATCCGCCTTGGAAGAAGGTTCGCAAACAAATACGACGCTTACGGGGCGGTCTCTAAGACCACCCGTTTCCGAAAATACATTCTGAAAACAGAATATACTTAGAATCAGAAGAACTGCGACGGCTTGTCTACGCGCGGATCGGAACATCGGCGATCGTTTAAAGTCCCACGGATTTCAAAAGTGATTTTTCGAACTTCAGATAATTCTTTTCTTCCTTTTCCTGAAAGAACGCATAACGCGTTTTGTATTCCGGATCTTCCGCCGCGAGAGAACTCTGCATTTCGGCGAGATGAGATTCTTCCTCTTTGAGGATCGCTTTTAAACTTACTGGAATTTTATTTTCTTCCAAAATCCGATCGTATTCTTGATACAAAAAGTCCGCTCTTTCTTCGATAAGATGGGTCACGTAAAGATAGGAAAGAAAGGATTGTCGTTTGCCTTTGATTCCGGCGGAGTTTAGGTTTTTTAAAACCATTCCGTCCAGTCTTTGAAAGTATAAAAACGCCGGAAAACCGCAGTGAAGATTCTCGGATTGATAATCGGGGCAGGAACCCGGTGAAATTCTTTCGCTCATTCTTTTGAAAAAATGCGCGTGTCTCGCTTCTTCCGATGCGTGTCTGAGAATCATTTCTCCCATTCCGAAGCCGCTTTGGGTCGCGAGAATTTTTCGGGAACCCATATGTTCCAAGAACGAAATCGTATTCAACCATCTGGAATGTTGCGCGGGATCTTGGATGATTTTTTCGAGAAAAGAACGGATCGCTTCCGTGGATACGGGAGTTTTTGTCAAAGCTACGGTCATAAGCGTATCCTTCGGGACGCGGCGAAAAAATCATCGCTTTTTAAACTTTCCGTTGGATTTTATGTAGGAAAAGAATTTTGGAATTTTAAAAATCCCATCCCACATGAACATAACTCTAACATCTCTCAGGCAGTACGGAAGTCTCATCAAGTTTTCTCATACCCTATTCGCCCTCCCGTTTGCGGGAATCGCGTTTACGCTCGCTTTCTTAAAAACATACGGAAGATCGGTTTTGGATTGGATCGTTCTTTCGATTCTCATTTTGTTATCCATGGTTCTCGCGAGATCCGCGGCCATGGGTTTTAACCGAATCGTAGACACCGACATAGACGCGAAGAACAAACGAACGCAGGACCGAGAAATTCCTGCGGGGAAGATTTCCAAAAAATCCGCGATCGGTTTCGTGGTTTTATCTTCTCTCGGATTTTTTATCGTGAGTTGGTTCATCAATCCGATGGCCTTCGGACTTTCCTTTCCGACCTTGATCATTCTTTTGGGATATTCTCTCGCAAAACGATTCACTTGGCTTTGTCATTTTATTTTGGGATTTTCCATCGGTCTTGCACCTCTGGCGACTTGGGTTGCGATTCGCGAAGAAATCGTTCTCGAGCCCTTGCTTTGGACGATCGGACTCGCTTTGAACTTGGCGGGATTCGATATTCTGTACGCGCTTCAGGATCAGGACTTCGATCGAAAGGAAGGATTGTATTCCGTTCCCGCGAAGTTCGGAAGAAAAAATTCTTTAACGATCGCGATTGTAAGTCACGTTCTTTGTATCGGTTTACTTTTTTATGCGGGAATCGTTTCCGGACTCGGTCCCGTGTTTTTGATTTTTTTGGCGATCACCGGATATCTTTTGTTCCAAGAACATAAGATCGCAAGGGCCGCTGGGGAGAATTTTTTTCCGCCCAAGTTCTATCAGATTCATTCGTATATTTCTTTGGTTCTTTTCGGCGGTTTGTTGCTCGATCGATTTTTTTACCTCGTGGTTTTAGGTTAGAATGAAACTCGTTTTAGGAATGGCGGGGGCCAGCGGTTCCATCTACGCGGAACGGTTTATAAAAGCCTTATATACTCTGGAAGGAACCACGTTTTTTATCTGCAGCTCCGCTTCTTTGCGCGTTTTCAGGGAAGAGATGGAATGTAAGGTTTCCTCTCCTCGGGAACTTTTGGATTTTATCGAAAACAAATACTCGATTCAAAATTCCAAACATACATTCGAAATCCGTAATTTTGCGGACATAGGCGCGGATATCGCGTCGGGTTCCAATCCTTGGAACGCGATGGCCGTCCTTCCGTGCTCGATGAAAACGATCGCGTCGATCAACGCTGGTTTGACGGAGAATCTGATCGAAAGGGCCGCCGACGTGACCTTAAAGGAAAGAAGAACTCTCGTCCTCGTTCCGAGGGAAGCTCCTTACAATCGGATTCATCTCAAGAACATGTTGGAACTTCACGACGCGGGTGCGACGATTCTTCCGGCTTCTCCGGGATTTTATCAAATGCCGAAGACTTTGGAGGATTTGGGCGATTTTATCAGCGAAAGAGTTTTTAGACTCTTGGGTATGGAATTGGATCTATACCCAAGATGGACTCCTCGGATTTCGGAAGACTAAAACGAATTCGTTTTAGTCGTTTTGTTAAGCGAAATACTCGATGTCGTGAATCTTCTTTTTCAGAGTGGAAGCGTCTTCGTAGTTTTCTTTGGAGATCGCGTTGAACTTCTGAAGATACAAGCCGATCAATTCTTCTCCGGTTTGTCCCGGTAAGGACAAGGCCTTTTTGAAGTTATCCAAATCGAACTCAGGATGTTTCGTGGAAAAATTCTCCACAAGCTGATCCATTTTGATCAACGAAGCTTCTCTTGCGATTCCGGTGGATCTTCTGATTTTCAGGGAAAGATTTGCGAGAGCGTCCAGATATTCCCGGACTCCGCTTTCCTCTTCCGGAAAACTGACCTGTCCTCCGCCTACTTCCCGATTTTTACAGATCTCCACGTATTTGATGACTACGCTATTGAACTGATCCATTCTTTCTTGGATGTAATCGTTGGAAGCTTCTTTAGACGCGGGCATTTCGAAATCGCGGATTTTGATCACGTCGTATTTCTCGATATTTTCGGAAATGACCTTCTTCAATTCTTCATAACTTTCCAACGACACGGGTGGAAATGTTACGACGGGAAAATTTTCGCCGATTTTTAGAAAGCTGACCACTACGTTAGACGCGATGATCTTTCCTCCGGGGCTGAGAGGGTTTTCACCAAATACGTTGCAATATACGATCAAATTGCCCGTAGGGTTTTTTTCGGATCCCTTTTCAAACTTCAAGGTTCACCTCCCATCTCTATGTACAACAGACTCCAAAGCGCGTATTATTCCCACTTTTTTATTTCTTCATTTAAGTTATCGAATATACTTTTGTAAGCTTGATACACGGGACCGTTTTTATCTTTGAGTACGACGGGTTTGCCGTCTTCGCCCGCGTTCATAATGTCCATTGTCAAAGGAATGCCACCGAGTAAGCTTGCCTCGGATGATTCGGCTAACTTCTGCCCTCCGCCCTTGCTAAATATGGCAGAAGCGTGTCCGCACTTCGGACAAATGAATTCGCTCATGTTCTCCACGATTCCAAGAATCGGAACTTTCACCTGAGAAAACATCGCGGTAGCGCGAGTCGCATCCAAGAGCGCAACGGATTGCGGAGTTGTTACGATGACCGCTCCGTTTAAGTCGATCAACTGCGCGAGAGAAAGTTGCACGTCACCGGTTCCGGGTGGAAGATCGATAAAAAGATAATCGAGTTCATCCCATACGATGTCGTATAAAAATTGTTCGACCGCTTTGCCGAGCATCGGTCCTCTCCAGACCACGGGTTGTTTTTCATCGATTAAGAACGAGAATGAAATCAGTTTGATTCCGTCCTTTTCCAAAGGATAGATCTTATCCTCTTCGGCTTTGAGAGCGACTCTTCCGTTGACTCCGAACATCTTTCCGACGGAAGGTCCGTAGATATCCGCGTCTAAAATTCCTACTTTGTAACCGAGAGAAGCCGCGGTCGCCGCGAGATTTACGGTCACGGTGGATTTACCCACGCCGCCTTTTCCGGAACCGATCGCGATCACTTTTTTAACTCCGGGAATTTTATTGGAATCGTCGAGCACGAGTTTCGGATCGACTTCGAACTTGATCTTAACCTTTCCGACTCCTTCGAGTTTGGTCAGGGTCTGACGGATCTGCGCCTCGAGTCCGATTTGAATTCTTCTGTCTTGGCTCGGGGTTTTCAGGAGAATATTCGTTTCTCCTTCTTGAATGTCCAGGGAACCGACCATACCGAGGGATACGATATCCTTTTTGAGTTCGGGGTGTTTGATCTTTGTGAGTTCTCTTTGAATTTTGACTGCTTCGATTGTTGCCATTCTATTCCTTTTCCGAGTAGGAAACTAGGGGAGCTTCCGTAAATTTAGACTGTTCCGTATTATAAGTATATCTTTGAATTTTGACGTTGCGTTTTTGAATTTCCAAGGTGTGAAATCCGCATTCGTGACGACGATCCGAAAGCCTTGTGCTGGACGCCGAATTCACAACGTAATAAGGCAATTCTTCTCCGGGTTGTTTTACCCAATTCGTGTGAACGTGCCCGTGTAGATACGCAAGAGGAGGTTTTTCCTTTAAGAGAGAAGCCACCTCTTCCCGATTGAGAAGTTTATGATGAACCGTTTCCTGTCTGTCCGCGGGATTCCAAATCGGATGATGACAAACCAAAACGTAATCGCCGATTTTTTTCTCCGTGAGAATTTTTTTTGTCTGCGTCACGACTTCCGGTTGAATTCTTCCGTACGCATCGAGAATCGAAAGAGGAACGCTCGAATCCCAACCTACAAAATGAAGATCGCCGATTTTTTTGATTCGGATATAATGCGCGTTATGCGAAATTGATTGGCCGGAAAGATCCGAAAAATATCTTTCGTAAAACGCGTTTTCGCCTACGGACTGTTTCATGTAACGATCGTGGTTGCCGGGAATGTAAAAAACCTTTTCGCGGGGCAGTTCGCTTAACAATTTTCCGGCGGTTCTAAATTCTTCCTCGTGCGATACGTTTGTGATGTCGCCGGATACTACGATCGCGTCCGGTTTCGTTTTTTGGATAAACCCGAGAATGGATTCCCAGATCTCTTTCGGATATTTTTTCTTTCTTCTCAGATTGTAGTTCAGGTAGCCTACGAACATCTTTCCTTTGAGTTGAAAGAAGGGCACTGGGGTCGGAAAGTGTAAGTCTGAAAGGTGAACGATCTTCATTCGGCTTTGAAAAGTTCTAAGATTCCCAACACATCGCCTTTACGAACGATAGATCCTTTCTCTTTTATAATTTGCGTTAGTTTTCCTTTGACGGGAGACTCCATCGGGAAGCAAGCCTTGTCGGTTACGAGCTCTAATACTTCCTGACCGGGTTCTATGGAGTCACCTAACTTCGAATTCCAATGAACAAGTTCGATCTTATCGGTATCGCCTAGGTCCGGCGTGATCAATTCAAAAATATCGGATTTTGGTTCCATGATTTAAAACAAACTTGCGTAAAAGACTTTGCGCATCAATGATACCTAAAAAACTCGGTGGGGATATATGGCAAACCAGAAAACAGCGCTGAAAGGTAGCGAGATTCTGAAAAATATCGAGGCTTTAAAGAAGAAGAAATTCTTTCACCTTGAACTCAAAGGTCTTACAAAACCCACCCGCGATATCTTATCCGAACTCGTAAACGGAATCCTCGATGAAATCGGTGCGAACCCTTTGGCGGGTTTTCATCTCTTTAGCGGTCTTATGGAGGCCCTACTCAACGCGATCAAGGCAAACATCCGCCACATCATCTTCCGAGACGAACTCTTAAAAAAATTAGCCGAGGGAGAATCCAGTCATCAAGACGCGGAAGAACTTTTGGAAATCATCATGGAAACCTCTCTTCTTCGGGACGCGATGCATCGTTATATCGTTCCCGATAAGGTGAAAAAACAAGTGCAGAGCGTTTTATCCTTAGAGGATAAGATTCGCACGAAGAAAAAGGTTCTTTCGGAAACCGAAAAGGTTTTTTTAACGGACGTTCGCGCAAAGATCAAGAAATACAATATGAATATCTCTTTGAAAATTCGGATCACTCCGGAAGAACTCAGCTTTCGGATTCGAAACGATTCTCCGATCCATCATTTGGATTTTCAAAGAATTCAGGATTCCAGAATCAAACATAAGGAACTCTTCGATCAAGGCAATTCGGCCGATTTTTTCCGTCCGGAATTCTTGAACGAAAAAGAAAGCGCGGGTTTCGGAATTGCGATGATCGACGAAGGATTTTATTCCATCGGTTTGAATCCGTTGGATCTTCTTACGATCACATCCGGAGCAAGAACCACGACCGTTTACATGAAGTATCCGATCGCCGGTTTAAAAATGGATTTTTGAGATAGATTCGATTTCGATTTTTTTGAATTTCTTCGTTTTGTTTTGTTAAGCGACTTCGGAAAGTCGCTTAACAATTCTTAGATAGAAAAATCGAACCTGGATTCGCGTTCTTTCTCGGCATCTCGTTTCCCGTTCGATCCTTGATTCTTTTATTTAGGATCGATCCGATAGATCTTGCCGCTTCCGAAATCGCTTAAGTAAACTTTTCCCGCCGCGTCTTTTCCGAAAGAAGAAATCAAAACCGGCCATTTCCCTAACGTATAAACTTTTTTGGCGGGTTGACCGGAAACCTCGGGAAGTTCCAAAGCCCAGATTCTTCCGGAAACGAAATCCGCAAAAACGTATTTTCCGTTTAAATCAGAGATCGCCTTATTTGAGTAAACGTATCCGCCCGTGATCGATTGCCCTTCTTCCCTTCCGTATTCATAGATCGGATCGCTAAGGCCCTCTTGGCTGCAATTCTGCTTCGGTTCGAAACAATGGGAGGCTTCTTTAATATTCCATCCGTAGTTTTTTCCGGCTTCTACGATGCTTACTTCTTCCCAAAGATCCTGTCCTACGTCGGCTACGATCAATCTTCCTTGAGGATCAAAGCTATATCTCCACGGATTTCTAAAACCGTATGCGAACGTCTCGGGAGCGCAACACGCGTTGTCGATAAAAGGATTGTCCTTCGGAACCGAATATCCTTTTCCACCTTCGGGAGAATTCACGTCGATCCGAAGCATACTTCCGAGTAATGTTTTCGGATTTTGTCCGTTCTTTTTCGGATCGTCCTTCCAACCGCCGTCGCCCCAACCTACATACAAGTAACCGTCCGGTCCGAACGCGAGTTGTCCCGCATTGTGATTCGGATACGGTTGAAACACTTCCATCACGATTCTTTCGGACGTGATTTTGGATTTATCCAATTCTTTCGGAGAAGAAACGATCCATTCGCTCACACGGCTTGTGTCCTTTCCGTTTACCTTAAGAACGTAGTTGAGATAGAGTTTTCCATTCTTTGCAAAGTCCGGATGAAACGCGAGACCGAGAAGTCCTTGTTCCGCTTCGGAAAGAACATTCAAAGTCAATAATATTCCGCTTTCGTTTTTGCGAACCTTGCCCCAACGTAAGGTCCCTTTTTGTTCCGTGACGAGAAAGGTTTCGTTTTCTCCCGGAGGGAATTGAATGTCCGTGGGTTGTTGAAAACCCGCCGAAACTTCTTTCAGAGAAATGACTATTTTTTCCTTGGTTGCGTCTTTACCCGAATAGTTCGGTTGGAGAAGATTCGGATCGCCTTCGGACTTGTACTTATCGGGCGCGCCCAATACTTCTACGAGGGTTTTTTGAATCCATTCGCAACCGTTCAAAAATGCAAGCGACGCAAACAGAACGAAGGCGATGGAAATTTTTTTCCAATCGGGACGAAAAGGAAACCTAACGTTTGAAATTTGTAATGGAGATTGCATGGACCTATATGCCTCTCTTTTTCAAAAGAGGTCAAATAGAATCCGTGTTCTTTTTTTAAAGAATATACTGACTCAGATCCTTATCCTGAATCACACCTTGCAAACGATCGGCGACGTATTTACCGTCGATCTTTACCTTTCTCTGATTTTCCGGAAGATCCGGGCCTTCGAAACTAACTTCTTCGAGAAGACGTTCCAAAATCGTGTTGAGTCTTCTGGCTCCGATGTTCTCGTGTTTTTCGTTCATGTCGTAGGCGATTCTTGCGATTTCCTGAATTCCATCGGGCGAGAATTCCAAATGAATCCCGTCCGTGGAAAGCAAAGCTTCATACTGTCTTGTCAAAGAAGAACGAGGCGCCGTGAGAATTTTTTCAAAGTCTTCTCTGGAAAGTTTTTCCAGTTCGACTCGGATCGGAAATCTTCCCTGCAACTCCGGAATCAAATCCGAAGGTTTTGTCATATGAAACGCGCCCGCCGCGATAAAAAGAATATGATCGGTTTTGACAGGACCGATCTTTGTGTTTACCGTCGCACCTTCGACGATGGGAAGAAGATCTCTTTGAACCCCTTCTCTCGAAACGTCGGCTCCGCTTTTTCCTTCCCTTCCCGCGATCTTATCGATTTCGTCCAGAAAGATGATTCCCATCTCTTCCACTCTGCGGAGCGCTTCTCTTTGCACCTTGTCGGGATCTAAAAGTTTTTCAGCTTCGGATTCTTCCAAGGCCTTCAACGCTTCCTGAATTTTGAGTTTTCTTTTTTTATTCTTTTTCGGGAGCATATCTCCCAAAACGTTTTGCAGTTGATTGTCCAGATCGTCCAAGTTGCCGGCTCCGAACACCTGAAGCATCGGAATTTGGGAAGCGCTCGGATTCGGAAGATCGAGTTCCACTTCTTGATCGTCCAGTTTTCCGGTTTTTAATTTCTTTCTCATAAATTCTCTGGTTTCGAGAAAATGAGTTTTTCTTTCCTCTTCATCGGCTAACGGTGATGAGGCGGCAAAGCCCATTCCTTGTCCGCCGTGTTTGTTTTCACCGGGAAACGGAAGAAGAATGTCAAGAAGCGCCTCTTCCGCTTTTTGTTTTGCGGTTTCTTCCACCTTGGTTCTAAATTCTTGTTTTACCAGATTCATGGAGATTACGGCGAGATCCCGGATCATGGATTCCACATCTCTTCCGACATAGCCGACCTCGGTATATTTCGTAGCTTCCACTTTTAAAAAGGGCGCTCCGCAGAGTTTGGAAAGTCTTCTTGCGATTTCCGTTTTTCCCACTCCGGTCGGTCCGATCATGATGATGTTTTTCGGATAAATCTCCTCTCTCATTTCCGGATCCAGTTTTTTACGTCTGGTTCTGTTTCTGAGAGCGATGGCGACCGCCTTCTTCGCGTTCTTTTGGCCGATGATATGTTCGTCCAACTTGGTTACGATTTCCCGAGGAGAAAGTTCCTCTTCGGCGGACGATATGAGGTCTTGGTCTTTTGGATGATCTGTCATAACTGTATCTTTAAAGAATTTCTTCTATCGTGATATGATCGTTCGTATAAATGCAAATCTCCGCCGCGATTTTCATCGAGGATTCCACGATTTCTTTTGCCGAAAGATTCGTGTGATTGTAAAGGGCTTGCGCGGCGGCTAATGCGTAGTTTCCGCCGGAACCGATCGCGATCACACCTTCGTCCGGAGAAATTACGTCCCCGGTTCCCGAGATCAAAAAAGATTCTTCCTTGTCCGCGACGATCAACAACGCTTCGAGTCGTCGAAGCATTCTGTCCGTTCTCCATTCTCTTGCAAGTTCCACCGCGCTTCTGGAAAGACTTCCTCCGAATTCCTGAACCTTTTTTTCGAAAAGTTCGAACAGAGTAAACGCGTCCGCCGCAGAGCCCGCAAAGCCGGAAAGAATTTTACCGTCGTAAAGCCTTCTTACTTTTTTCGCCGTATTTTTCATGACGGTGTTTCCCATGGAAACTTGTCCGTCTCCTCCGATGGCTACTTTTCCGTTTTTGCGTACACAAAGAATTGTTGTGGAACGAATTTTATTTTCTGGCATGGGGATGGGCCTTTCTATAAACCTCTTTGATTTTTTCCTTACTCACGCTCAAATAAATCTGAGTCGTGGAAAGGGAAGAATGTCCGAGCAATTCCTGCACCGCTCTGATATCCGCACCCGCGTCGAGAAGATCGGTCGCAAAGGTATGTCTGAATTTATGGGGTGTGATCGTTTTTTCCCAACCCATTTTTTTTCTTCTTTCATTCAAAATATAACGTACGCCCCGGGTCGTCAGTTTCTTTCCTTTTTGATTCAGAAAAATTTCCTCGGCTTCGGGGAAAAATCCGTTTCGATACTCCAGATATTTTTGAAGAGAAGCGACCGCTTCCTTACCGAAGTATACGAATCTTTCCTTTTGACCCTTTCCGAGAACTTTGAGAATCGTTAGATCCTTGGAGAGCGCTGAAAGTTTCGCGTTCACAAGCTCGAAAACGCGGAGCCCGGAAGAATATAAAACTTCGATCATGGCCCTGTCTCGGATGTCCAAAATCTCCGAGGTTCTTTCCGCTTCGAATTCCAAAATTTCTTCGGTTTCGTTGATTCTAAAATTTTTCGGAATTTCCCTTCTTACCTTGGGAAAGCTGATCTGCATCGCGGGATTGGAAACGATCAAATCTTCTCGGAGAAGCACCTTGTAGAAGGTTCTGAGCGAGGATAATTTTCTGCTCTGAGATCTTCGGTCGAGTCCGTGTTGTTTGGCGAGATACGCGAAGTAGGAACGGATATCGACGGGTTCGATCTGAAGAATATCGAGTTGTTCTTTTTGACAAAAGTCGAAGAAGAATTTCAGATCGATGCTGTATGCGTTTAACGTATTCTGCGAATAATTCTTTTCGATTCTTAGGTAAGTGATGAATTTCTCAGCCGCCTCGTTTTGCGACGCGGATGCGAATTGCGGAAGTCGGAAAGGATAATCGCCCAATTGAATACTCCGTAAATAATTTCTTTACAGCGCGATCGGACTTAACTTCGTTTTAGCTAAGGAAAGGTCGCGCGAACCGAAGCGCTTGGGCCCGGTTCTATTTATTTATCGGAGAGTTTCTGAAATCCGTTTTTCCTTTCTCGGATCCAATCGGAGATTTTTTGCAAAGACAACTTGACCAGCTCGGGAATTTTTTCTCGTTCTTCGGGACGAAAATTGGAGAGTACATAATCGGGAACTTCCGATGCTGTCGAAGGTTTTCCGACTCCGAATCGCAAACGGAAGAATGTATTGGTTCCGAGTTTTTCGACGATGTCTCTGAGACCGTTGTGACCCGCGTGCCCGCCGCCGCCTTTGAGTTTCAATTTTCCGAATTCAAAATCGATTTCGTCGTGGATGACCAAAATGTTTTCGGGAACAATTCCGTTCTTCTTTGCGATTTCCGCAACGGCCTTTCCGGAAAGATTCATAAACTCGAGAGGTTTCAGATAAAAGAGAGTGATTCCGTCCTCGTCCGTTCTCGCAAGGGAATACTTGGAGTTCGTTTGATAAACGCCTCCGGAAGAAGAATCTAAAAACGCGTCGAGGATCACAAAACCGATGTTATGCCGGTTGTGTACGTATTTCTGGCCGGGATTTCCGATTCCCACCAATAAAAGTTTTAGGTTTGCCATGGTTGCAGGATCTGATTGAGCATTTTTTCCGTTGCATGAACGGCCGCAATCGTTTGATCCGGGTGAACTCCCATCGTTTTAAAAGTCTGATCCTCTTCCAAATCGAAAGATTTGTTCCAGGTAATCATGGTTTCCACGAGCGCGTCCGTTTTTCCGCCGGGAGGAATTCTTACCTCGTAGTCCAAGAGTTTCGGAATGCTGATTCCCAAGCGGTTCGTGATTTTCGTAAGAGCGTTCATAAACGCGTCGTATCCGCCGTCTCCTTCCGAAATTTCCTTGTGAACCTTTCCCTGATATTCGATTTCGATCTGAGCGTGCGGTCTGATTCCGATGCCGGAATGTATATTACAAGATTTGATTGTAAGAACCTTTTCTCCGGTTCTACCGGAAACGTCTGCGATGATAAACGGAAGATCTTCCGGAGTTACGAGTTTGTTCTGATCTCCGAGTTCGATCACTCTTTCGAGTACTTTTTGAAGCACGACGTCGCTGAGCACCATTCCGAGTTGTTTTACGTTTTCGGAGATGCTCGCTTTGCCCGCGAGTTTGCCTAACGCGTAACTTCTTTTTCTTCCGAAACGTTCGGGGAGAATCGGGTTTGCGTACAGATTTCCTTTTTTATCCCCGTCCGCGTGAACTCCCGCGGTTTGTGTGAACACGTCTTCTCCCACGATCGGTCTGTTTGCGGAGATTCTTTTTCCGCTGAACACTTCCACAAGTCGACTCGCTTCCGTGATCGATAATTCGTTTACGTTCGTCTTCGCTCCGGATTTATCGTGGATCGCGGTGATGAGGGCTTCCAACGGAGTATTTCCCGCTCGTTCTCCGAGACCGTTCATGGATGCGTGAAGTCCTTTGACCCCGGCGCGGATCGCCTGGAGACTATTCGCTACGGAAAGATCGTAGTCGTTGTGTCCGTGAAATTCGAAATGAAGATTCGGATATTTTTGAAGAAGGGAATCCACTCCTTGAAACGTTTCTTCGGGAGAAAGAACGCCTAACGTGTCGGGAAGAAAAATCCTTTCTATATGTTCCTTGCTCAAGTGTTCCACAAGGGCCATCACGTAGTCGGGGCTGTTTCTAAAACCGTTCGACCAATCTTCCAGATATACGTTGACTCTGAGTCCGTTTTTGATCGCGTATTCGATGACGAAGGAAACGTCCGTGAAAAATTCCTTAGGAGTTTTGTTTAACTGTTTTTCCAAGTGATGCAAAGAACCCTTGGTAAGAAGATTCAAAACCTTTGCGCCGCTGTCCCGAATCCAATCCACGGTTTTGTTTCCGTCCACAAATCCCAGAAGTTCGATTCGATCCGTGAGTTTTTCGGATTCGGCCCATTCTATGATTTTTTGTACGGTTTCAAATTCTCCCTTGGAAACGCGGGCGGATGCAATTTCGACTCGATCCACATTGAGTTTTTGTAATAAGAATTTAGCAATATTCAGTTTTTCGGAAGTGGAAAAGCTGACTCCTCTGGTTTGCTCTCCGTCTCTCAGGGTTACGTCTAAAATTTCCAATCTAGTTTCTGTTTTTGTCATCTGAGATACCTTTTGAGAGTTTCCTTATCCGGACCTAGTATTTCGACCAAGGTGGAACCCGGGTTGGAAATTCCGTATGTCGAATAGTCGATCTCTTTTAGAAAATCGTGGGACCGGATCGTATCCATCGCCAATTTTTTAAGAATTCCTTCTCCGATTCCGTGAACGATTTCAATCAGAGTTTCTCCGGCTAAAAATGCTTCCTGGATTTCCCTTTCGAGTTTCTGCTGCGCTTCCTCGAACCGTAGCTTTCGGATATAGATCGTTTTCGCGCCTGAATATCCTGATTTGACGGAATTTTTTTTCATCGATCCGGGACTCTCTTCTTCGTACCAGTGTTTTTTTGTTCGGGAGTACAGAAAACAAAGAATTTCATTTTTTATGCTTTCACTCTCTGAGCGATTCGGTACAATTTTCAATCCATCCATCCTATCAAAATGAGGCAGGTTCTAAAACCTTGAGCGAACAACCAGAATCCAAAACGGAAACGGCAAAGTTAGTGGATAAAAAACGAATCGCGATCTGCGGGGGAACCCTCGGCCGCGAGAATCGGTATTACGTTCGGGGTCAGGTTGTGGACGCGGGAATCACGGAGGAGATGCGGGACGATTCTCGCTGGGATTTGATGAACGGACTTTTCGAAGGTCAGGAAACGGAAATCACCCCGTTTTTGGATTACGGTTTAGAACCGGTTCGAAAACCCATTTTGGTCGCGGAAATCTGGGACGAATCGGACAATCTCGTCCATCAATCTCCCGAAATCAAAGGAGACGACGGAGGATTTTTCTTTCACGAATTCACGAAACCTTTGAGTCCCGGAAAGTATACGTTTCGCATTCATTTTAGAAGATTGGATTCCTACAGACAATTCACAAAGGATATCGCGTATCTCAATCAAAAAGGAAAGAGCGAAATTTCCGGTCAATCCCTGATCGGAAAAGGCAAACTCCGAATTCTTCCCGAAAACTTCGACGGTTACGTTACAACCTCGGACATCGATCAAACGTATTTGGCGACGGACATTCATTCGAACAAGGGGAAACTTTCCACGTTATTCGAAACACCGCAGCAAAAACTTCCTCTTCCGGGAATGCCTGCTTTGTATCGGGAAATCCGAATGGCAACCGATGATTCTCCCCTTTGTTTTATTTCCGCAAGTCCTCATTTTTTTAGAAGAACCCTTTTGACCACGATTCGAAATCATTCCATCGTTACGGAATCTTTGCATCTCAAATATCTCGAAGGAACGATCAAAGGGATCGTGGAAAAATTTTGGGATTCGGTGACCCATCCGACGAAATTTATCACCGATGGAATTTTAGGCTCCGTGGAAAGAATCCGAAAGTTCGCGGGCGCTTCGTTTCAAAGTTTGTTCGATCAGATGAGTTATAAACTTACGATTCTTCTTCGGGATCGTTTGTATCTTCCCACGAACGCGAAGGAAATTCTGATCGGAGACAACACCGAAAGCGACTATCTCATCTTTATCCTGTATCAATACATTCTTTGCGGTAAAATGAAGGGAAAAGAACTCGAAGAATACTTGTATCGTTTGAACTTTTTAGGAAGGGACGCGATCACAAGAGACGCCGCGAAAACGATTCAGGAACTCGGGGATGAAAACCGAAAGATTCACGGAGACGTGAATTCGGTTTCCTTGGTTCTCATCAATAAAACTTCGCAAGGCCCCGATGAAGAGGAAATGCACTGGAACGTTCAGAGCGCTCTTCCCGCGGGAATCGATCCTTTCAAACAAAAAGAAGTTCATCCGTACATTCTTACTGAGGGCGCTCCCGGTTTCGCGGTCGTATTGCAGGACAATGGAATCTTGGATACTTCCGCCGTGTTTCGGATCGTCGCGGAAATGGCGGGAGAATGGATGGAAGGAAAAGTGATCGATTCCGTCGCGCTTATGGATTGGATTCGAAATTTGACTCTTCCCGGAGATTATCAGGACGAAAAGGATCTGATCCTGGAAGGTCTTAAAAAAGCCCTGGAAAAGGAAGAGATTTCTTAAAATCTAATTTAGAATTTTAGAATCTTTGGAATATTAGAACTTTATAAAATTCTTGTCGCTTCTGTTTTTGAATATAGCGTTTTCCGATTGTCGCTCTTTTGTGCTTGGCTGGCGATTCTTGTTTTGCAGTTTGCGGTTCGTATTAACGATGCGGTCTTTTGTTTTACCGAGAATTGGCGGCTTTGGCCGCTTTTGTTTTTTGTCTTCGGTGCCAAAAAAACAGAATCGCAATCAGCGCGATGAGAGTGACGATGATTCTATTATAAATTTCTAAAAAGCCCAGAACGTCTTCCCAATGCGAACCGAGATAGAAACCGGAGCCGATTAAAATTCCGCACCAAAGAATCACCGCTCCCGTAAACACTCCGAAAAAAAGAATCGGATTCATCTTTACCATTCCGGCGACGATCGAAACAAAAAACCGAATTCCCGCCGAAAACCGACTGAACAAAACGACTACGATCGAATTTCTTTGAAACCAGGATAACGTCTTGTCGATCGATTCTTCGTCGTAGAGCGAATCCTTAAACGGAAATTCCTTTTTTTGGATCCATTGCAGAAAAACTTCTCCGAAACGATACATGATCCAGGCCCCGAATAAGTTTCCCGCCAAGGTGCTTGTTACCAGCTCCACCCAACCGAAAGAATGTAGATTTCTCGCCACGAGAAAACCGCCGAACACGGTGATCGTATCTCCGGGCCAAGGAGGAAAAACGTTTTCCGCAAAGTTGGAAAAGGCGAAAAAGAGCCAGAGAAAAATCGGGTCCGTTTCGGAAAGACGGTTGAGAATTTGGATCAGCGTTTCCTGAAAAGTCATGAAGTATGAATAAAAGAATTGTCAGTGATCGACCATAGGGTTCAAGTAAAAAAAGTGAACCCTACTCGTTTCCATTCTTTCCATCGTTTGACCCTCGGCCTGGCCGTATCTTTCCTGTTTTTTTGTATCACCGCATCCGCGTTCGGCGACACGCCGAATTCGAAAAAAACGGAATTGTATCGTTACAATAAACTCACCTTACAAAACAATCCGGTTCGAAACCCGAGATCGCTTCCGATCGAATTTGTTCCCGAAGGTTCGGATCTGATTTATTCCACCGAACTCAAATCGGAACGAGGATATTTCGATACGAAGGAATCCTTTCTTCTTTTTACGCACGTATTCCAAAAGAAACAAATGGAAGTGTATTACGCTTCGATTTTTAAATCCCTTTATTGGAAGGTTTTGCAGGAAGAAATCACGGATTCCAAAACCGTGATTATGGCCGAAAGCCAAAACAAAAAAGTGGTCACGATTCAAATCGAAGCCGTGGATATCGGAAGCAGAATCAAACTGTTTTATAAAAAATCGGGAAACTAAGTCCATGCTCGAGCCTGTTCATCATTCGAATCCGGAACCCGGAAAATATACGTTTTTGATTTTTTTCTCGATTCTATTTATCTTTGCGATCGGAGTTTTTTTTCTCGTATTTCGGCCTTATTTGTATTCTTCCTTGATGGCCTTGATCTTATATCTCGCGACTCGAAGACAACACAAACTTTTGAAAGGATATTTGGGCGAAAAGTTTCAATGGCTCGTACCTTGGATCATGATCACGCTCGTATCGATGATCGTTTTGATTCCTTCGTACTTCGTGATCCGCACGTTGATCGGGGAAGCGCTTTCCATTCTTTTTAAACTGAGAATTTCGTTAAGCGAAGACAAGGTCATCGAAACCCTGATGAACTTCGCGATGCTCACCGATTTCATCACGGACAACGAATTCTTCTGGGTCAAGGTTCCCGAGATCTACGGAGAATTTGCGGAGAACTACGTCGACATTCTGAACTTGGACAGCATCTACGGAATTTTGAGCAACGCGTCTTCGTTTATCTTGGGAAACATAGAATTGCCGACCGGGATTTTGATGAATTTGTTCTTCGCACTTTTGGTTTTGTTCTTTCTGTATCAGGACGGGAAAAAAGTGGAACGATTCATTTTGGACAATCTTCCCTTTTCCAGACAACTCGAGGAACAAGTGGGAAGAAAGGTTACTTCCGCGGTGCAAACCGTGATTCGAGGAAATCTAATCATTTCGATTCTGCAAGGAACTGCGATTTATATTCTTCTTTTGATCGCCGGAATTTCGAGTCCGTTTTTATACGCGAGCTTGGCGGCGTTCTTTTCGATCATTCCGGTTGTCGGAACATCCGTGGTTTGGCTTCCGATCGGACTTTACATTCTCTTTTTGGAAAACAATCCGATGATGGCCGTTTTTTTTATGGGAAGCGGACTTTTCTTTTATCTCGCTCTGGAGAATTTCGTAAAACCGAGAATGCTCGATAAAAAACTGCAGGTGCATCCGCTTTTGATTTTTCTTTCCCTCATCGGAGGAATCAAAGAATTCGGAATCATGGGACTCGTGGTTGGGCCCGTCGCGGTCACGTTAGTCGTCATTCTTTGGGATTTTTGGAAACTCTACCGCAGAGAACTCATCTTGAGCAAGGGACATCGATAGACATTGGAAGATTCCAAACCTCTTTCCGTTTCGGAAGTCACGAGGATTCTTAAAAACATCATCACCGGATCCAAAGACTTAAAGAATATTTGGGTTCGGGGAGAAATCTCCAATTACAGCAAGGCGAGTTCCGGTCATATCTACTTTTCCCTAAAAGACTCGGGATCGTTGATCCGTTGCACTTTTTTCAACTATTCCAATAAGAATTACTCTGGAAAACCCCTTTCGGACGGAAAGGAAATCCAGGTTTACGGAACGGTCACCTTGTATGAGGCCGGAGGTTCTTACAATCTGAACGTAAGCCGAGTGGAAGAATTGGGTCAGGGAGATATTCTTCTTCAGATCGAAAGACTCAAACAAAAGCTCGCGGCGGAAGGAATTTTCGATCCGGAAAGAAAAAGGAGAATTCCTTCCTTTCCGAAAACCTTGGGAATCGCAACCTCGCCTTCCGGCGCGGCCATCGAAGATATTATAAAAATTGCACGTTCCCGTTTTCCGGGAATCAACATTCTCATCGCTCCTTGTGTGGTTCAAGGCGAGGACGCGCCCGATTCCATCACGGCCGCGATCGAAGAACTGAACAAACCCGCTTGGGAAGTGGACGTGATCATAGCGGGCCGAGGCGGAGGAAGTTTCGAGGATCTTATGGCGTTTAACGACGAAAAGGTGGTTCGGGCTTATGCGAATTCCAGGGTTCCGATCATTTCCGCCGTGGGTCACCAGACCGACGTTTTGTTAAGCGACTTCGCCGCCGATTTTGCGACTCCGACGCCGACCGCCGCGGCGGAACACGCGATTCCCAAAGAAGAGGACGTTCTTCAGTTTTTATCCCAATTGGAAGGAAGACTTAGAACGTCGCTTCTCGCGCGGGTTTCCTCGAGCAAGGATCGGCTGAGACTTTTATCCGGAAAGTTCATCTTTAAGGAACCGATGCAACTCCTCAACCAAAGAAGCCAAAGAGTCGACGAACTCGGAATCCGTCTGCAAAAGGCGGTTTCGAACAAGATGGATTTGGCCAAGGTGAGATTGGAACGATACGACAATCTTACATCAAAGATTCGTAATATTCTTTTTAACAAAAAACAAAAGGCGGAATTTTGGACCTCCAAGGTGGAGGACTTATCCCCGTCCGCTACGATGAAACGCGGATATTCCATTCTCAGGAATCAAAAAGGAAAAATCATACGATCTCCGGAAGAAACGAAGCCGGAAGAAGAATTGCAGGTTTTGCTTTCCGGCGGAACGATGCAGGTGATCAGAAAAGGAAGATAAGATGGCAGAATCAAAATCAAAAATTTCATTCGAAGAAGCGTTGATGGAACTCGAACAAATCGCGGAAAAACTCGAGCGCCAGGATTTCAGTTTGGAAGAATCCCTCAAAGCCTATGAACGAGGAATGGAACTCAAAAAAATCTGCCAAGGAATTTTAGATACTGCGGAAGGAAAGATCGAAGCCTTGACCAAAGACGAAAACAAAAAAACGGTCAAGGCGGGTTTTAAGGGAGAATCCAAATCGGAATCCAAGAATAGTTCCTCTTCTTCGTCGGCGTCGTCCGCAACGTCATCTTCTTCCGAGGAAGAGGATTTATTTTAAGAATCGATCTTTATTACGATGGAATCGGAACATACTCAAAACTGGGAAGAATTGGAAACAAAAAAAGGAACGATCGCGATTCTAAACGATCCACGGGTTCGAATCCCGGATGCAAATTCTTTTTTAGAACTTCTTTTTTCTGCGGCTCAAGATACGATCGTACTTTCCAAACTGAACTTTCCGGATTCTTTTTATGAATTAAAAACTGGAATCGCGGGGGAGATTCTCCAGAAGCTCAGCAATTACAAAAGAAGAATGATCGTTCTCGGAGATTTTTCCGGAATCGAATCGAAGAGCCTAAACGACTTTTTGTATGAATGCAACAAAAACGGGAAGATCGTTTTTACGGATCGTTTGGAGAACGCGATCGATTTGTTGAAAGAAATTCATTGATTTTGAATATTCTAAATTTTGAATTTACTTTCGATTTGTCCTTTTGTTCTCG
Source organism: Leptospira kmetyi serovar Malaysia str. Bejo-Iso9 (assembly GCF_000243735.2). Classification (NCBI taxonomy): domain Bacteria; kingdom Pseudomonadati; phylum Spirochaetota; class Leptospiria; order Leptospirales; family Leptospiraceae; genus Leptospira; species Leptospira kmetyi. Next base: position 586,072 of record NZ_AHMP02000003.1, read on the forward strand.
GCTTAAAACTTCGTTTTCAAATGCGCTTTGAAATCCGCCCTAACTCCGATTTTGGAATCGATACACCCTGCTCTCTTTCTTCCGACCACCGCAAAGTGCAAGGGATCAAATGATAAAATCAATCTAAAGAAAATGAGTTCGGGAGTTGGAGAAGAGTGAGGCGGTTTTTGAGGGGAAATTTTGAACCTTCCGGTGCGATTTTTTTGAAAACACTACACAGAAATTGAGTTTTTTTCCGAACTTTCTTGTAAGAGAATGTCTAACAAAAACCAAAAGGAGAGAAAATCGAGATTTAGGCTGAAGAGACAAAAAGGTGGCTCCCCCTGCTGGGCTCGAACCAGCGACCCAGTGATTAACAGTCACTTGCTCTACCGACTGAGCTAAAGGGGAGTATCCTCGGTAGTTAGGCCTATATTTTCAAAAAGGGGTAAGAGCGCAACCTTAATTTGTCGCATTGGGATGCGTTTTTACAACTTTTTAGAGGAAAAATTTCGAATTGTCGGAAGAGGAAGAGCGAAAAAAAGCTATGGATCATTTTTCCTCTTTCTTAGAGTGACATAATCCCTTCTTACTAGTCTTAACGGAGTCTGAGAGCAAATTTATGAAGCTAAACCGTCATTTTACCGTCGCCCAAAATGGTGAAACGTCCACAATTCAGTGGGCAAAACGAAATTCCCGGATTTCCAATCCGGATGGATCTAAAGTTTTTGAGGCTAACAATATCCTCGTCCCCGAGGGTTGGTCCCAGGTCGCTGTGGACATCCTGGCTCAGAAATATTTCCGGAGAAAAGGAATTCCTAAGTATCTGAAAAAGGTTCAAGAGGAAGGAATTCCCGAGTGGCTTCAAAAATCGGTTCCTGATACAGAAAAATTGGAATCCTTAAAGCCGGAAGATCGTTTCGGCGGCGAGACGAGCGCACTCGAAGTCTTTCATAGACTTGCTGGTTGTTGGACGTACTGGGGATATAAATATAAATACTTCTCCGATGAAGAAAGCGCGAAAGTTTTCTACGATGAAATCGTGTATATGCTCGCGACTCAAATGTCTGCTCCGAATTCTCCCCAGTGGTTTAACACCGGTTTAAACTGGGCTTACGGAATCGACGGAAAATCCCAAGGTCACTACTACGTTGATCCGGCCACCGGAAAGTTGGTTAAATCCGCTTCCGCGTATGAACATCCGCAACCGCACGCATGTTTTATCCAAAGCGTGGACGATGATCTCGTCAACGACGGCGGTATCATGGATCTTTGGGTGCGTGAAGCGCGTCTTTTTAAATACGGTTCCGGAACCGGAACCAACTTCTCCAATTTAAGAGGAGAAAACGAACCTCTTTCCGGCGGAGGAAAAAGCTCCGGTCTGATGAGTTTCTTAAAGATCGGCGATCGCGCCGCAGGTGCGATCAAATCCGGTGGAACGACTCGTCGTGCCGCTAAGATGGTTTGTCTCGACGTCGATCATCCCGATATCGAAAGTTTTATCGATTGGAAAGTGACCGAGGAGAAAAAAGTAGCTTCTCTGGTTACCGGTTCGATGCTCAACAACCGTCATCTCAACGCGATCATGTCCGCTTGTTACGAGATGGAAACCGAAGATCGTTTCGATCCGAAGAAGAATTCTTCCTTAAAGAAAACCATTCTGGAAGCGAAGAAGGTTCTCATTCCGGACAACTACATTAAACGTGTGATCGATCTTGCGAAACAAGGTTACAAAGAAATTCTTTTTGAAGAATTGACCACCGATTGGCAGTCCGACGCTTACAATACCGTTTCCGGTCAGAACAGCAATAACTCGGTTCGCTTAACAAATGAGTTCATGACCGCGGTGGAACAAGACCAACCTTGGAATTTGTATTTCAGAACCGAAAAGGAAAGAGCGAAAGCGGAAGGACGTAAGGCGAAACCTTCTCAAACTCTTCGTGCGAGAGAACTCTGGGAAAAAATTTCCTACGCGGCTTGGGCGAGCGCCGATCCCGGAACTCAATATCATACCACCATCAACGAATGGCATACTTGTCCGGAAGACGGTGCGATCAACGCGTCGAACCCCTGCTCCGAATATATGTTCTTGGATAACACCGCTTGTAACCTCGCATCCGCGAACTTACAAAAATTCGTAAATCTTGAAACGTTGAACTTCGACGTGGAAGGTTTCCGTTATCTTTGCAGACTTTGGACGATCGTTCTCGAAATTTCCGTTACCATGGCTCAATTTCCTTCCAAGGAAATCGCGGAACTTTCCTACAAGTTCCGTACTTTAGGACTCGGTTACGCGAACCTCGGTTCCGTTCTGATGATTCTCGGGATTCCTTACGATTCTCAAGAAGCGATGGCGATTACCGGCGCGATTTCTTCCATCATGCACATGACCGCTTACGCGACTTCCGCAGAGATGGCAAAAGAACAAGGTCCGTTTGCGGGTTATGCGAAGAATAAAAAACATATGCTTCGTGTGATTCGTAACCACAGAAGAGCGGCATACAACGCTCCTTCCGGCGACTACGAAGGTTTAACGATTACTCCTGTGGGAATCAATCCCGCGTTCTGCCCTTCTTATATGCTCAAAGCGGCTCAAGAAGACGCGGATCTTGCGTTGGAACTCGGTGAAAAATACGGTTATAGAAACGCTCAAGTTACCGTAATCGCTCCTACCGGAACGATCGGTCTCGTGATGGATTGTGATACTACCGGTATCGAGCCCGACTTCGCACTCGTTAAGTTCAAAAAACTTGCGGGCGGCGGTTACTTCAAAATCATCAATCAATCCGTTCCTTACGGTTTGAAAAAACTCGGTTATTCTCCTTCCGAAATCGAAGCGATCGTGAACTATTGCAAAGGTCACGCGACTTTGAACGGAGCGCCGATCGTCAACACGCAAGCGTTGAAAGAAAAAGGATTCACGAACGAGATTCTCGAAAAAGTGGAAGCGTCCCTTCCGCTCGCGTTCGACATCAACTTCGCGTTCAACAAGTTCAACCTTGGGGAAGACTTCTTAACCAGAAACTTGGGAATCGCTAAGGAAGTTTTCGACGTCCCCGGATTCTCCCTTCTGGAATACTTAGGTTTTACCAAAGAAGAAATCAACAAAGCGAACGACTACGTTTGCGGAACGATGACGATCGAAAACGCTCCTTTCTTAAAAGAGAAGGATTATCCGGTTTTCGATTGTGCGAACAAATGCGGTAAGTATGGAAAGAGATTCCTTTCCTACGAATCTCATATCCGCACGATGGCGGCGGCTCAACCTTTTATCAGCGGCGCGATTTCCAAAACGATCAATCTTCCCGAAGACGCGGTCGTGGAAGACATTAAAAACGCTTATTTCCTTTCTTGGAAGATGATGATCAAAGCGAACGCCCTTTACAGAGACGGTTCTAAACTTTCTCAACCTCTCAATTCCGTATTAGAACTTTTGAATGGAATCGAAGTGGATGAGCAGGACGAAGTGAGAGAAGCGATGATCTCCAAGGATCCGGTTCAAATTGCGGAGAAGGTAATCACAAAATACATCTCTCACAGAAGAAAACTTCCGAGCAGAAGAGCGGGTTATACTCAGAAGGCGATCGTAGGCGGTCACAAGGTTTATTTAAGAACCGGCGAATACGAAGACGGTCAGATCGGAGAAATCTTTATCGATATGCACAAGGAAGGAGCGGCGTTTAGAAGTTTGATGAACGCGTTCGCGATTTCCGTTTCTCTCGGATTGCAACACGGTGTTCCTTTGGAAGAATACGTGGATGCGTTTACGTTCTTCAAGTTCGAGCCGAACGGAATCGTTTCCGGAAACAAACATATCAAGATGAGCACTTCCGTAATCGATTACATCTTCAGAGAATTGGCGATCACCTATCTCGGAAGATACGATCTCGGACAGGTCGCTCCGGAAGATTTGAGAGGAGACGAGATCGGTTCTAAACGCGCGACTGCGGAATCGAATCACCGTGACACTGTAAGTCCGACGGCTACCGCAACCGCGGTGGCGGATGTCGCTCCAAAGAAGGAAGTGGAAACGATTTCCTATTCTCAGATGATTTCCAAAGAAAGAACTACGGCTCCTACCGGACTCGCTCTTTTGGAAGAAGTCAAACTCGCAAAGATCAAGGGATACACCGGTGATTCTTGTTCCGAGTGCGGTTCTTTTGAGATGGTGAGAAACGGTTCTTGCCTCAAGTGTATGTCCTGCGGCGCGACCACGGGATGTTCCTGATCGTATAAGAATTCCGATCTAAAATCATCTCGGATCGTATGCCCGAACCGGAAAAACTCCGTTCGGGCATTTTTATGTACGTTTGTAGTGAGTTTTCGGTTAGGGTTTTGATTGAATCTTATATGTGGTTTTTTTTATTCTTTTGCGAATCTGTTAGAATCTTAAATTACGCCGTTTTTGATTTCGTATTTTATCAACGCGTTATGCACTTTCTCATAAACAAATCAAATATTTCTATAGAGAATTTTATTTCGGTATTTCAAGAAAACAGAATATTGAAAAAACTTAATTCTTTTGAGTATGTATTCGAATCAAGGAGCGATTGGCGCCGGCGGTCCGGTAAGGCCGGGGATTTTCACTTCCGGTTTTCCCACGGTTCCCAAAACGGGAATACATTTGCTACTGCTTTGTTTTTCCAACAAGGTCAACATATCTTGAATGTCCTGTCTTTCTAACGCGAAATTGCGATCCAGTTCGAGACAAATTCTAAGATTCAATTGCGAAAAGGACATGTTTTCGGAAAGACGGATATTTCCGGTAATATCGAAACGAGCGATCGACGTGTCTAACGTGAAATCGTTGAAGATCAAGTTTCCACCTTGAAGAACAACCTTGGTCAAAAACTTTTTGATCGTAATGTTCTTTAATTCTCCCAAAAGAGGAATTTCTGGAAGTTCCTGAATCATTCCGGAATTGTTTCCCGCGGGAATTTCAAGATCCAGGCTTCCGTTCATTCTTGCGAGGCCCTGATCCAGATTTTCGATCTTACCCTGTCCTTCGAAATTCCGAATCTTAGCGAGAGGTCCGTTTTCGGTGTCGATCTTTAAGGAAACCAATTTGAACTTTCCGTCGAATTTTCGTTTCATTAAACCGAAGAATGAGGTCTTCAAAACCGCCTCTTCCGTTTTGATTTTCAGGTTCGAAGGGGTCGTAACTTCGAGAGTATCCAGAGTCACGTTTCCTAAAACGGAAATGCTCAGGTCTCGAAAATTGATGATGGTCCCCGTTTGCGAGGAGGAAGAATTTAACGAACTGCGTACGATTTCGTCTAACGGAAAAAGCCAGATCGTAAAGATCAGAAAGGAAAAAACTCCCGTCGCGATGAGGATCAGCTTTTGTTTGAGGGTGAAGCGCGGAAGCGTTTCTTCCTCTTCTTCCTGGAGTTCGAGCGTGAGGAATTCCTCCTCTTCGGGAGTAAGGGCCGTTTCTTCCTGGAGTTCTTCTTCTTTTTTCATCGTTTGTTCCCCGTGGCTCGGCTGTAAGTCGACAACTTTACGTTTACGTCATAGACTTCTTTTCCCTGAAACGGCTTTCTAAAATTCAGATACTCCACTCTTGCGTTGATCATCTTATTCTTTTCGATGTCGTAGATCAGACGAAAGACGTTGTCCAAGGTGACCGATCTAAAATTGATATCGATCGTGATCCGGTTGTATTTCTTATCTTCGATCGAATTGGAATCCTTCATCGTCGAAATTTTTTCCTTCAATCCGTATCGTACGAAAATTTCGTCGAGTTTCGCGTAGATCGCGCTTACGTCGGTTTCTCCTCCGGAAGAATCCAAGGATCTAAAATCGTTGAACTCTTGTATGATTTTATCCAATTTCACGGGCGCGGTTCTCGAATCCTGAACCCTTTCCGTTAAACCTTGACGGAGCGTAACGACTTTTCGAATCGCCATAAATACGATCAAAAGAAGAATCGCCCCGATTCCTCCGAGTACGATGAGCCTTTCTCTGGGTTCTAATTTTTCAAGCATGACGATTAAAAAGACTCCTCGGAAGAGATCGGTTTATTGACCACCTTCATCGTAATCGTAAAGGAAACCTTATACGCTTTTACTCCCTGCATCAATCTTTTGTTCGTGACTTCTATGTCCTTAAACATGGGAGATTTTTCCAAGGATCTTTGAACGACTCCGATTTCGCTGAACTCGTTGACCCTACCTCCGATCTTCACAAGATCCTGATCGTAATCGAATTGATCCAATTGAAAGGGTTGCATATCCGAGGAAGGAAAGTTCATGGAAAGTTCGAAAAGAATGTCGAGAATGCTCGGCTTACTTAAGTAGAGTCTGTAAATCTCCGTTTTTTTCTTTTCGTCGTTCTTTAGTTTTCCTGCATATTCTAATATATCCACGTCTTCGGGGGCGGATCTTCCGAAACCTCTTTGGAATTTTTCGGCGAGCATTTTGTCGCTCGCGCTGAGTTTTCTTTTGTCGATTACGATTCCGACAAAAAATACGGTGACCAGGATAAATAAAGAAATCCCGGAAAAAATCAGATGAGGTCTGAATTGGTCGAAGTTAAGAATATTCTTATTGATTCGTTTAACGTGAGGCGTATCGATAAAATCGATCTTGTCTTTTTTCGGGAAACCGAAATGATAACCCATCCCGAAACAAGTCGAGAAAGTGTCTCCGTCCAAGGGAAGGAAATCGTAACGACGCGTAATCAAACCGAGAGAATCTCCGAAAACGGATTCGATTCCTCGAACCTTACTTCCTCCGCCGGAAAGATACAAGACCTCGGGTCTTTCGGTCTCGTTCATCGATACGATACTTCTATGAATTTCGGAGGAAAGTTTTTCCGCGAACTTGGAGGCGCTTTGAAACGCCTTTTTGATATCGGCCACTTTCAGTTTGAATTCTTTTGCGAAAAGATTGAGCCCGTCTTCTTCGCCGGAAAAAGGTTCGAATTGAAGAGAGAGTTTGATCGCTTCCGCTTTTTCAAAAGGGATCTTCAGATCGCCAGCGATCATCTCGGTGAGCGTGTCCCCGCCCATCGAAATATATCTCGTGTGTGCGACTTTTCCTTCGCTGAGAATGTTGAGAATGGTGACTCTTCCGCCTATGTCGGCTTGTGCACAATTCTTATACGTGATTTCCTTGTTCGTATGTTCGGGTACGACCGAAGAAAGGCTGACCGAGTCCACGAACAAACCGCGAAATACGATGTTGCTTCCCAAAAACGGAGAAGTGATAAAATCCAATTCGCTGTGGTGCGCGGAATACGCGATGACGTCCGATTTTTCCTGATCGATTCTCCAGATACTTCCGGTTACCTCGACGGTCTCCATCGGAAACGGGATTCTATTTTCGACTTCGAAAGGAATCACTTCGCGGATCGCTTTGACGGTGGTTAGGGGAATATGAAGTTCTCGTACGAAAAGACGATCCAAGGGAAGATTCAAAACGATGCTCGTTTCACCCGGAAAATACGAGTTGATAAAACGGAGAATATTGTGTCTGTATTCGTCCTCTTCTCCATGGGAGATGCTCATGATTTCGGAACGAAGAATGCTTAACTTTCCGAGAACCTTTTGGAAGAGAACTCCTTTGATCGTGCTCGTTCCGTAGTCGATTGCGAGAAATTGATCGTAAATAAACATCTGTTTTTAATCTTCCATGTAATAGAGCATTTGGTTGTTTGTCAGATCGAAAATTCCGGTGATACGGCGGATCGTTTTGCCGACCTGACCGACCGCGACGATTCGAAAGACTTCTCCTTTGGTTTTGACTCGACCGCCGGAGACATCCGTTCCTTCCCCTGCGAGTTCCTTATAAAGAGTCAAACCGCCCGCAGTGGGAATTTGGAATTCCTGAAATTTCTCGATGTCCTTCAGTTCTTTGATAAAACCGCCCTGCTCCAATTTGAATTTGAGAATTCTCATGGCGGCCTGTTTTGTCATGAAATCGGATAAAGACATCAAAACAAAATATGGCGCCGCGTTCAAGTTGATTCTATCGTCCGAGTTTTGTCCCGCCGGAATGTACGCCGTCAAATTGTTCGCTAAGACGAAATCGCTGTCTCCGATCAGGGCCTTTTCCTCGTCCGATTGAAACGCCTTGGAATACTTTTGATCGAAATCGGCCGGCTTCAAGGAACCGTAAACCGTTTCCCGATCGAACCCTTTGATCGAAACGAGCTCGGAAAGAGAATACATAAAGGAATTCTTATTCTTTCTCGGAGGTTTTAGGGAAGAATAATATAGATCCTCCGCGCCGCCCCCGGTTTCTTGAAGATCGGTATCCATCCAGTCGAAGATCGGAAAAATTTTCTCGCGTTTGATTCCGAGTTTATCGAAAAGTCTCGCGACCATTTCCACCGTGCGGAGATTCTGTTGATTGTCGTCCGGGTTCAAGAGAGAATTCAAATTGATCTTCCCGTCTTCGGAACTGATCTTATAAAAGATCGTTCCCCCGCCCATCGGCAAAGGCGGCGGGTTTAACGCGATCCCGCTTTTATAAAGATATTCTTCCGGAATTTTTTTCAAAGCGCCGAGCGCACCTTGAAAACCGGCCTTCGCAAGAAGAAGGGCCCTGAATCCGTCCGCGTCCGCTTGTGCGATTCTTCTTTCACCTAAGGAACGTTCGCCGAATTCCGTGGCGGTATAAAACGAAGCGGTTCCGATCGCCATCACAAGGATCACGACCATAAAACCTTGTCTGGATCTGCGGAAAAATTTTCGCTTTAAGAACGAATCGTTTCGATTTTTACTTAAAAAGAATTCCCGGGAACGCGAGCGTTTCATAACGGACCTCCTTTTTTCCAGAGTTTACGATCACCTCGATTCGGATCAATCTCGGAAGAACCTTGGTGAGTTTGGAATCCCATTCGTCTTCCCACTTCGCTCCGGTTCTCGAATACTTGAGCTGAAAACTTTTGACGTGCGTCAACAACGTGTATTCCGTTCCGCCGGATTTCGGATAACGGTCGACCATTTCGTCCTCTCTTCGGATCAATTGATAATAATCCGGTACGTCGGGCATGGGTTTGAGATAAAAGGAAACCTCCCGAACCTCGGGCATGGAAGTTTCCTCCGAGTTCGGGTGTGTTGCGGCGAAATCGAGACGATCCTTGCGATCGAGCCCTCGTCCGTCGTTTCTTCCGATAAAGATCAATCTTCGTTGCGTTTGATGAAAGTAACTCATCGCGATCGTACTTCGGATATTCTCCATTGCGAGAAGAATATCCCGTTTGGCCGCGCCGCCGGGAGAAGAGGATTCCCTGGAAATTCGAAGCGCGGTGTAATAGGTGGAAAAAATTCCCGTAAAAATCACGCCCAAAATCATCACCACGATCGAAATTTCGATCAGAGTGAATCCTTTTCGTAGAAAATGAAGTTTGCGGGTATTCATTATAATTTTTGAATATTCTAAATTAATATTGCGCCGACTTGAACGTTTCGGCGGTGTAGGCTTCGGTTCCGCTTCCCGTCGGATATTTGATCGTCACCTTGATTCTGAAAACGCGGATGATTCCCGCGGTGGACGAACCTTGGTTCGCTTGCCCCGATCTTCTCATGATCAGTTTGTTCATTTCGGAATCCCTTCCGCCCAGAAGATCCTCCGGTTTTTGACCTTCCTTTCCGGCGAGTTTGAGAAGATCCATATCCTCCTCGCCGATCACGGTTTCAAAGCTGTAACCCGGATAACCCGGAATTTCCCCCGTGGTTCTATCGGATTGAAGTACGGAAACGGAATCGATCTGCGCCATCTTGATCTTCGCGAGGTGAACCGCGTTCGAAATCACGGCCGCCATTCTCTGTTGTTTGATTCCGTTCGAGATCACCATATACGTATAAGTCATCGCGATTCCGGCTAACGCTAACGCGATCGAAACTTCGATCAGGTTGAATCCTTTTCGAAAAGATCGCGTCTTACCCAAACTTCGGAAAAAACGAATTTTACGGTTGTTGCTGTTCGTTTTCATCCTGGTCTTTCCAATTCTTATCGGTCGCTAAGTTCGAAGAAGTGTGAAACTGTTCCCCTTCCAATACGGAAACTTTGCCGCCGTAACGATATAAAATCAAGGTTCTATAAATCGACGGATCGTTTCCTAAATGAACGCTGTAATCGGCGGCGATCCCGAGATAGGTGTAAGGAACCTTAATGATTCCTTTCGTATAACGAAAACCGCGAATGTCGGTTATGTCGATGATTTCGGATGTGTAAGGAAGTTTCTGAGGTTTAAAGATCAAAACCTCTTTGAGTCCGCTTTCGTCGCGCATCAGTTTTTTGACGCTATACGTATCGTTGTCTATGTCCAATTCCAAAACCATCGTCGTATTGGTAAGAATGGATTTTCGATAACAGAATTCTGCGGCTTGTTTTAAGGTCTGAGCCGCGTCGCTTCCCGATGGAATGATGAAGTTTGCGGCGGTACTTGCAAGAATGCTAATCAACCCAGCGAGTATCGCGATCACAACGATTAACTCGATCAGGGTAAATCCTTTCCGGATATTCTTAACTTTCATAACCGGAAAGGAGGGAAAAAATTATTTTCTACGGAAGTCGGATGGATATTCGTCTTCGTTGAGGATGTTAAAGTCAGCATTCTTCCCTTCCCCGCCTTCTTTTTTATCCTTTCCAAGGGTAACGAGTTGAACGTCGCCGTTCGCGTCTCTTTTGAGTTTATAAGCGCTTCCCCAAGGATCGTTGATCGCCGCTTTTTTGGTGAGAATCGGCTTCCAGTCTTCCGGAACTTCTCCGGTAGTCGGTTTTTCAACGAGCGCTTCCAGACCTTGTTCGTCGGACGGATATGTTCCGTAACGTTGCGCGTATCTTTCCAGATGGGATTGAAGTTCGTAAGCGTCTTTTTTCAGTTTGAGAGCGGCGGTATCGTCGCTGATTTCACCCGGACGAAAGTTGGAATAAACCAGAGCGATCAAAGCTCCTAAGATGATCACAACAACCGCGAGTTCGATCAGCGTAAGACCCTTTCTGTATTTTCTTTTTAATTTGGACAGATTCAATTGAATTCTCCTTATTCTAAACTATATATTCTGAAGTTGTTGCGTCAAGTTGTACATTGGGACCATGATCGAGGCCATAATCGTTCCAATGAGAAGACCCATGACGACGATCATCAACGGTTCCATGGATTGTGTCATCGTTTTAATCGCGGTGTCGACTTCGGTGTCGTAAATATCGGCGAGTTTGTTCATCATCTCCGGAACCCGATCGGAAACCTCTCCCGCGGCGATCATACCGACCACCATTTGGGGAAGAATCACGGAGCCGCTGAACGAAGCCGAAAGTTTTTCACCTTCTTTGATTCTTTCGACAGCGTTTTTGATTTCTTCTCCGAAGATGGAATGATCCACGATTTTTTCCACGATCGTAAGCGTGGTAATCAAAGGAACCCGGTTGCTCAAAAGAATTCCTATGTTTCTTGCGAAGCTGCTCACAAGAACCTTGCGGGCGAGAGAACCTAAGATCGGAATTTTTAATACGAACTCGTCCCAATTCTTTTTACCTTGGGGAGTGTTTTTCCAATAGATAAAACCGACCACACCCGCAAAACCGATCGCGAGAAGAAGCCACCAAAACCCGATGAGAATATCCGAAACTCCGATCACGATTCGAGTGATGAGAGGAAGTTTCGCGTCGAACTGCATAAACAATTCTTGGATCTGAGGAATTACGACGGTTAATAAAAAGATGGTAACGAAAATGGATAAGGAACCCATGATGAACGGATAAACCATCGCCACTTGAACCTTTGCCTTGAGTTCGCTCGATTTTTCCTCGAGCTCCGCAAGACGGGTTAACGTGGCTTCGTAATCTCCGGTTTTTTCTCCAACGGCAACGAGAGAAGGATATTGATTCGGAAAAACGTCCGGATGTTTTTTCATCGCTTCCGAAAGGGAAGAACCTTCCGTGATATTCGCCTGCATTCCGGTTAAAACTTTTCTAAAGTTCTGATTGTCCGTTTGTTCCACGATGCTTGAAAGGGATTTGTCGAGCGGAATTCCGGCGCCGAGTAAGGTCGCGAGTTGCCTTGAAAAAAGTCCGACTTCCTTGCGCGGGATTCTATAAAAGTATTTTGCTAAGAATGGAAAAAGTTCCCGATCTTTTTTTTCGGAGTCCTCGGAAATGTTTCGAACATAAAGACCCTTGTTCTTTAACTTGGATCTCGCGGCTTGAAGCGAAGCGGCGTCTATGATTCCTTTCTCTTCTTTACCTTTTTTGTTGAATGCTACGTAAGAATAAATGGCCATGACGTTTTTAAGTTACCCTGAGGACCTCGTCGATCGTAGTCACGCCGTCGATCACCTTTTTGATTCCGTAATCCTTCAACGTTTGAAAATTGTGTTCGAGAGCGATCTCGTTCAATTGTCCCGCGTCCTTACCTTGTAGGATCGCATGTTTGATATGAGAATTCACCAATAAAAGTTCATAGATCCCCGTTCTTCCCTTAAAACCGGTTCCCATACAATGAGAACATCCCTTGCCTCTGTGAAGCGTTCCGTTTTTCAGAAGTTTTTTGGGAATTCCGATCGATTCGAGTTCGGATGCGGTCGGTTTGTACGATTCTTTACATTGACTGCAGATCACGCGCACAAGTCTTTGCGCCATAAAACCCAACACGGTAGAAGTGATGAGATACGGTTCGATTCCCATATCGACGAGACGGGTTGCGGCGCTCGCGGCGTCGTTTGTGTGAAGCGTAGAAAACACAAGGTGACCGGTAAGAGAAGCTTGGATCGCGATCCTTGCGGTTTCTTCATCCCGAATCTCCCCCACCATGATGACGTCCGGGTCCTGACGAAGAATGGCGCGAAGACCGGTCGCAAAGGTAAGACCGATTTTTTCCTGCATCTGCATTTGGGAGATTCCGTCGATCTGATATTCCACGGGATCTTCGCAGGTGATGATGTTTCTTTCTTCTGTGTTGAGTTCGCTTAACGCGGAATAAAGCGTAGTCGATTTACCGGAACCCGTCGGACCCGTAACCAAAACGATTCCATGCGGTTCGTAAATCAAGGAACGAAGCGACTTGATGAGGTCCGGATAAAATCCCATCGTATCGAGAGAATACTTTTGATCCGTTTTGTTCAAAAGCCTCATTACGATCCGTTCTCCGAACTGACAAGGAATCGTGGAAACCCGAATGTCGATGTCCTTACCGGCAAGTCTGAGTTTGATTCTTCCGTCCTGAGGAAGACGGTTCTCGGCGATGTTCAAATTCGACATGATCTTGATACGGGATGAAATTCCGGCGTGATACGATTTCGGAGGACTGAGCACGTTATGCAAAATACCGTCCACACGATAACGAACCACGAGCGATTTTTCGTACGGTTCGATGTGGATATCCGAAGCCCTTTCATTCACCGCTTGGGAAAGAATGACGTTGACCATCTTGATGATCGGGGCGTCGTCGCTGAGATCGAGGGTTTCGTTTTCGAAGGCTTCCGCGAGTTCGGAAAAACTTCCCTCCATCTCGTTTAACATCTCTTTGGCGGCCGAGGATGTCGTATCGAAATGAGAATGGATGATTCTCATGATCTCCGGTTCCGGAGCGAGAATGAATTCTACGTTATAACCTTTTAAAAAGTTGCGCGCGTCGTCCATCGGATGCAGATCGGACGGATCGGAAACGGCGATCCGAATCGTCTTTTTCGAAAGTTGAAACGGAACGATTCTGCTTCTTTGGATGAGCTTCAACGGAACTTGAAGAAATACGTCTTCCATTCCGGTAAATTCCAGTTTTTCCCGGAACTCAAGATGATAGAGTTTGGATAAGGCGCGGAGAATATCGCTTTCCCCCGCGATTCCTTTTTTTTGAATGATATGACTGAGAGGAAGGTTGTTTTTTTTCTGAACTTTAAGGGAATCTTCCAGATCTTTTTCGGATATGATCCCCTCTTCGATTAGGATATCTCCGAGAGTTTTCACTTTCAATCCCCTCTTTCTTTGATTTCTTTTTCTTTATTAAGAATTCTCTCTCTTTCGAGTTCGTATCTTTCCTGTTGCATTTTCTTTTTCACGGTCATCTTATCCGCGTTTTCTCTACTGTCTAGTATATGCGGTGTGATAAAAACCATCAAGTTCGTCTTCTTGATTTTTTCCGTGGTTCTTTTGAAAAGATGACCCAAATACGGAATGTCTCCGAGCAAAGGAATTTTAATGATTCTTTTTTGTTTATCGTTCGAGATGAGTCCCCCGATGACGATCGATTGTGTGTTTTCAATGGAGATGGAAGTTTTGATTTCTCTTCTGTTGAACGTAGGGTTACCGCCCGAAAGAGCGATCTCAGCGATGTTTTTGATCTCTTGGAAAAGTTCCAAAGTGATCTTGTTGTTCTTATTCACGTGCGGAGTGAACTTGAGTTTGATCCCTGTGGGGCGGTATTCGTAGTTGTCCACGGTTACGGCGTTCGCGCCGCCAAGACCTGCGTTTCTACTCTGGGTTCGAACGGGAACGTCCTGACCGACGCTGATCTCCGCTTCTTGGTTATCCACGGTCAAAACCTGTGGAGCAGACAAAACGTTGAAGTTTTCGTTTCCTTGATTGGCGCTTAAGATCCCGATGATCTGTTCGGAACCCGCTTTTAAAAATCCTAAAGAGAAACCGCTGAGAGTGTTGATGTTCGGATTGATCTGTCCGTTCGAGTTGATGATGTTCGCTTCTTTGGAAAGACCCGAGTTGAACTGACCGAAGGCTTCTCCCTTATATCTCCAGTCGATACCGAAGTCGTTTAAGTCGCTGGAGGTGAGTTCCACGATCAATACTTCCAAGAGAACTTGTTTTCTTGCGGAATCCAAAACCTTGATGATCTTTCTGATTTCGGTCCATTCCGTGTTGGTTGCGGTTACGATCACGGAGTTCGATTCTTTGTGACCGACCGCCTTGATCTTATCAACCTTACCCGGAATTACTCCCTGCGCTTTTTTCTCGGGAGAAATTTCTTCGGATTGAACGACCGGGTTGTCGAGTTTTACAAGGGTCGCGGCGATCTTTTCCGCTTCGCTGTGTTCTAGCGTGTAGATGTGAACGTCTCCCGCGGAGGCGATCGCACCCGGACTTGCTTCTTCCAGTTTCATGTCGAGTTCGTTGACTAAAATCAACAATTTATTGATGTCGGCTGCGGAACCGGAAAGAACGATCGTGTTCGTATTCTTGTAAACGATCACATCGGTGTTCGGAGAAGTCAGACGTTTTAGAATCGGTTCCAATTCTTCCGGTTTTACGTTTTCGACGGGAATGATTTGGGTGATCGTTCTGAAATCGCCCACCTCGTTTTCGGGAATCAAATCCTTTCCGACCCGAACCACGGGAGATCTCGCCAAAGCGTCCTTGATCTTAACGATGGAAATCAGATCCGGTTCTTCTACAACACCGAAGCCTAAACTTTCCAAAACTGATTTCATAAAGATAAATGCGTTTTTGATCGGAATTTCTTTTTGAGAAATGATCGTGATTTTTTTGCCCTTTAAACTTTCGTCCAAAAGAATATTCTTTCTCAGAATGGCGCTCATTCCTTTGAGAAAGTCGTTCAATTCCGTATCTCTCCAGTTTGCGTAAAAGGTTCTTTCTGCGGGTTCTTCTGGCGCGGTCGATTTCGTCTTAACGGAGGTTTTCTTTTTCGATTGGGATAATACGGGTTTGTCCCACACTAAAAACAATAGCATGAGAATCGAAAATACTCTGAAGAATGGAATTTGATTGGTTGTTCCGGGCATTTTTTTTAGTTTCTGATAATAAATTCGTAGGTGAGAATCTGGCTACCTCTTTCCACATCTACCGTAATCTTATCGGCAGTTTTTACGGCTCCCCAGATCTCTAACATTTTTTCGGTTTCGGTCAACGGCATTCCGTTCACCCGTTTTATGATGTCTCCGTTTCTCGCTCCTAACGCGTAAAAAATATGATCCGGCGCAACGCTGTAGATTTTGTATCCGGTGATCTTTCCGTTGATCAAGGCCGGACCGAATCTTCCGTTTTTATAGATGGCCGCCGGGTCTTTTAACTTTCGATTTACGTCTTGTCTTGAAAGAACCTTTCGGATCGTATCCGCCGAGGCCGGTTGCCCACCGTCCGCTTTTGCGCCCGCTTCCGGGTTCAATTTAGCCCTTGCTTCTCCGGGGGTTTGACCGATCTCGACCTTAAGAGCGATCCCTCCCTTTTCTAAAACGACGTAGTTTAATGCGATCGAACGGATCTTATATCCTGCTACGGTTTCTCCCGTCGCAAATTCTTGAGCCTCGGGTTTTCCTTTTTCCACGATCGTAACTCGGGCAAAAGACCAATGTCCGCTCAACGTTCCGGTGATTTTCATTTCCTCGCCTTCTCCCGTATCGGGCGGTGCGGTGGACATTTCACCTTCGGTTTGGATTTCACCGGCTCTCGGGACGATTCCACGGATCAAGTTTCCTTGAACCATTTCTTCGTAGGAAGAAAGCGCGCGGTTGGTTTCCGGTCCCGTTTTTCGAACCGGATTCACGTTGGAACTGACTGTCTGAACGCTTGGATTTAAAAACGCGAGAATGACCGCTCTCAAAAGATACGCAAGAGAATAAGAAAAGAATAATATAACGGGAATGAGCGTATAGAAAGTGTTCTTTCTGAGTTCTAAAAAAATCGCGTTCATAGGGTCGGATCAGTAAATTTTTTCGAGGAAACCGGAAACGTTCCGATTTCCATTCTACTACAGTCTGGCAAATTTACCGGGGTCTAAAGGTGTAACAATCTTCAGCGTCTTTCTCAAAGCCGCGTCCGGATTGATTCTATTACCGTTTAAAAAGACTTCAAAATGGAGATGAGGTCCCGTTGCCGAACCGGTTCTGCCGACGGCACCTATGACCGTTCCCGCGCTGACTCTCGTTCCCTGTTCGATCGTAATTTTCGCGCAATGCGCATACATGGTTTTATAACCGTTTTCGTGATCGATGATGACCGTATTTCCGTATCCGCCGTTGACTCCCGTAAACGAAACGATTCCGTCCGCAGAAGCGAGAATGGGCGCGCCTTGAGAACCGCCGAAATCCAGTCCGGTATGATAACCGCCCGAACCCGTATGAAACGGATCCTTTCTTCTACCGAAACGGGAAGTGACTTTCGCGTTTACGACCGGATAAACGAATACCTTGCGGAATTCTACTTTTTCACGGCTTGCGTTTTTTACCTGAACGGGAATGGAAAGATTTTGACCGAGTTGCAGAGTGGAATTCTTTTTCAAACCGTTGGCCGCGCTGATTTTCTGCACGGAAGTTTTCATCGCTCTTGCGATCTTGGAAAGAGAATCCTTCGGTTTAACGACGTAATTCTTATAAATGATTCCGCTGTGGCTAACGATCTTCGAGGAGATGATCTTGTTGACGCTGATAAAGCTCGGAAGCTCTAAATTGGATTTGTCTTTGTGATAATTGAGGGAATACTTTTCTTCCTGCCAGTTTTCGGGGGACTGGGAGAACAGTTGTTTGATTTTGCGCTCTTCCTTGTCGGAAAAAAAGGAAGAATCCTTATTGGTGTATTCCGAAATCTCCGCGTCGTAATTCTTCAGCGGATCTGCGGAAAGAGAGGTCAGAACCAATGTGGAAATCAGGGGAATAAAAAAAAGTTTTCCATTCACCTTTTTAGTATCGGAACCGGGTCTGGCCGATCTTGAACCTGCTCTTCTGGAGGATTTATTTTTTCTTTTTGTATTCCACGAGTTCATTGGCTATCAGTTTATCCAGATCCTCTATCGTAATTTTTTTGCCGCTGTATTCATCGTTCAATTGATAGATGATCATTCTTCCGATGGCGTATTCCCTTTTATGATCCGCGGGATAACATTTGATCTTCACCATCGAAGGCGTTGATTCCACATAAATCCGAACGAGCATTCCCTTCTTAAAAGTTTCCGTATTGGAGACCTTTTTGTCTTGGGTCAGGTAATAAATTTTTTCCGCGTAGTGTTCGTTGATCTGAGCTACTGCGTCTTTGCGGATCAGTCGGTTTCCGCATCCGGCGAGGAAGAAAAAGATCGCTGGAAGCAGGAAAACGGTGATACGAAACATTTCAGAGCAAAATTACAGAGGCTAAACGTATTTGAAAGGAGTTTTTTTGCAAAAGGCCCCAAACCTCTTTAATTTTTCGATTTCAAGGTCGTTTTTCTAAGACGAAATCGTTATTCTTCCTTCCGGTAAAGAATCTTCCGGAACCGTACTTCCCGAGGAACAAAGTATGAAAAATTCTTGGATCTGTTTGACCGGAGCCAATCTGGAAGGACTCGATGCGTTTGCGGTCGGGGTGGAAATCAATCTCAAGCGGGGATTGCCCCGGTTTATGATTACGGGTCTTGCGGCTCAATCCATTCGGGAATCCACCGAAAGAGTCCGGATCGCACTGGAGAACAGCGGCTATTCCTGTCCGTTCCAGAATATTCTCGTAAACCTTTCCCCCGCCGGAAGAAAAAAGGAAGGCACCCTGCTCGATCTTTCGATCGCCTGCGGGATTCTCGTTTTGACCGGACAGATTTTTCCTTCTGGAAAATTACAAAGAACCCTTCTTTTGGGAGAATTGGGTTTGGACGGAAGTCTCAAACCGTTGAAGGGAGTTTTACCGATTCTTTCGGGAATGCCGTCCGAAAAATACGATACCGTAATTCTTCCCTTTCCCAATCGGGAAGAAGCGTCCTTGCTCAAAAAATTCGAGGTCTTCGGGATCTCGCACTTACGAGAACTCGAGGACGTTTTGGAAAATCGAAAACGACCGGAAGCCAAATCAAGAATTCAAGTCCGAGAGATCGAGATTTTAAAAGATATCGAACTCTATCAGGACCAGATGGTTGCGTTTCGCGCGGCCGAGATCGCGGCCGCCGGTTGGCATCATATTCTTTTTTCGGGACCGCCCGGAATCGGGAAAAGTCTGCTGTCGAAGATGATCGGACTTTTACTTCCTTCTCCCGAAGAAAACGAGGCCTTGGACATTTTGAAAATTCGATCCGCGATTTCTCCTTTGAAAGAATTGATCGCCGAAAGACCGTATCGCGCTCCACACCATACCACTTCGGAAGTAACGTTAGTCGGCGGTTCCCGAGATTTGAGAATGGGAGAAGTCACTCTTGCAAACCGGGGAATTCTATTCTTGGATGAACTCGCGGAATATAAATCGGGAATATTACAAACGCTTCGAGAGCCGATGGAAGAAGGTTCTATCACCGTTTCAAGAATCAGCGGCACCGTGATTTATCCGGCCCACTTTCTGCTCGTCGCGGCGACCAATCCTTGTCCTTGCGGTTTCTACGACGTGAAAGGTGGAAACTGTTCCTGCAGTAAGGATCGAATCAAAAAATACCAGGCGCCCTATTCCGGTCCGTTCCGAGATCGCATCGATTTGGAGGTTCGTATGTTTCCTCTCGGCGAGGAAAAAGAAAAAGAACGAAAGAGAATTCCGATTACTTTGAAGGAATCAAAGGCGAAAATTCAGAAAGCCGCTTTGATCCAAAAGGAACGGTATCGCGGAAACGAGTTTTACTTCAACGGACAACTCAGAGGAAACTTCGTGAATTCGTATCTACAGTTTGATTCCGTTTGCGAGGAAATTTTGGAAAAGGAAATGAGAAACCGAAAGTTGAGCGTTCGTAAGTTCAATCAGATTCGAAAAGTGGCTCGGACGATCGCAGATTTGGAGGAGAAAGAGTTCGTGGAGGCAGATCACCTTCTAGAGGCCCTGAATTTCCAGAATGCCGGAAATTACGGAGAAAACAGGGCCGTCGCTTAATTCCCGTTAAGCGAGAAGTCTATTTTGCAAGAAAGTGGGAGATTTCCATAGCGATCTTATCGATCGCAAAATCGATATAGCTTGGGTCTTCCAATTTCTTTTTATAATCCTCAAATTTTCGCTTCTTTACCGGCATTCCCCGTTTCCGGAGGATGACCGGATCCGGACCAAAATCATCTGATTCGGCCAGATTTCCTAAAATCGTGATGCTCTTCATAGTTACTTCCTTGTAACGATTTAAGGCTCTCTTCCTTGAGAACCCGCAGACAATTTAAGAATTCGGTGGTTGTTGGAAGTACCTTAACGTACTATTTCAGAAGAGGTCAGGATAATATTCACATCCCTTTTTCGCATTTACGGAGACAAGACAGAATGAGACAAAATGATTTTGAAAGGAAAGGTCGGCGGCGATAAACGCTTCCGCGGCTCTTCTCATCCTGTTTTGTTTGGCGGAGTTGAATGCGACGAACGGATGAAATTCCTTAAATTCCTTCCAGAACTTGACTTCGGTAAAATAAAGGACTTCTTCTTTGTTTGAGATTATGTCGATTTCGGCGCGGCCGAAGCGGTAATTTCTTTTGAGGATCGTATGTCCGAGCGAAATCAAAAAATCGGAAGCGATGGATTCTCCCTCGTCTCCTTTGCTTTTTCGAACCGCCGTCAAAGGGAAGAATTTACGCGCTGATTTCCTGGAGATCCACCGGCCGCGAAATGAAAAGGTTCGTTTCCTTCAAAAGATCCACGAGAATCAGATTGCGGACCATTTCACCATATTCATCTTTTATAATACGAATGCAGGGACGGATCGGTTTATCCGGATTTGGACCCAACACTACTCCGATTCTTTTGTCCGAAAGTTCGATACAAGATCCCACGGGATAC
Source organism: Leptospira kmetyi serovar Malaysia str. Bejo-Iso9 (assembly GCF_000243735.2). Lineage (NCBI taxonomy): Bacteria > Pseudomonadati > Spirochaetota > Leptospiria > Leptospirales > Leptospiraceae > Leptospira > Leptospira kmetyi. Next base: position 606,657 of record NZ_AHMP02000003.1, read on the forward strand.
AAAGAAAGATGACCCAGAAGAGATCGAACCAACTTGAGATCGAATTTTCCAACGTCCATGCTGATCATCGATTTGATCGCTTCGTGCGGAAGAATTTTTTTTCTATGAGGACGATTGGTAACGAGCGCGGAAAAATTATCGGCGATCGCGTAGATTCTCGCTTGTTCCTCGATTGCGGTTCCGGCTAACTTTTGAGGATAACCGTTTCCGTCGTATCGTTCATGGTGTTGAAGCGCCACGATCGCGAGGTTGTTTTTGAGTTTCATCTTTTGGGAAAGAATCTGATAACCCAGAATCGTATGTTTCATGATCGTTTTGAATTCTTCGTCGCTGAGTTGTTCGTTCTTTTCCGAAACCGCGGACGGAACCTTGCACATACCGATATCGGCGAGCAAACAGGAAATCCCGAGATCGATCATCTTCGGTCTGGAATATTCCAGAAGTTTTCCAAGAATCAGAGAATAGAAGGTCGCGTTTGCGATCTGATTGTAGAGATAATAACCGGTCGGATTGTTCGCAAGAATCAGATAGGATATGTTTTGATTGGTCCGTACGAAGTCCGTCAGACGTTCCGCGATCTCTCGCACGGGCGTGACTTCGAGCGGTTTTTCGTCCAAGGTCTTTTTAAAAACGTCCTGAAGGATTTGAGTGGTTTCTCGGAAAAGATTTCCGAACGTCACCTTGATTCGATTCAGGTTGTCGTAAACGGCTTTGAGAGGCTGTAACTCTTCTTCCACGACGGTATTGATGATGATGTCGTCTATGCTTGTTTCCAGAATTTCCGGATCGGAGGAAACGCTTCCGCCTAACTGGAGAATTTCTCCCGCCGTCATAACCTCTCTGATTCCGAACTTATTCAAACGATCTAGGTCGCTGTCGGTTACCGGAGTGTTGGAGGTGATAAATAAATTTTCCTTATCTAAGTAAACGGGTTTTGAGAATCTCATTCCCGGCTTAAGTTCGGATACGGCTAACTTCTTCATTTTAACATTTCCCTTTTTCCGGAATTTGAATCCAATTCCAGGATCATAGAAAAGATCGCACCGACGGCTCTGTATAAATTTTCGGGAATTTCCGACCCGACCGGAAACTCGGAAAGCGATTCTGCAAGAATCGGGTTCTCAACGATCGGAACGAAATTTTTTTGTGCGGTCTTACGAATTACATCTCCCAAAAGGCCGGAGGCCGAAGCGGTGATCACGGGCGCGTTGTCTTTTTGTGGGATGAATTTGAGGGCGACACTGATCATTTACGCATTCCATTCCTTTTGAGTCAGGGACGGTTTATAAGACAAATTGTATCCCTGAAAGCTCACTGACGATTCCATTAAAATTCTCTTAAATTTTTCTTTGTTTTGGCAAGCATGCAAGTACATTTTAAAATTATCAAAAGTGGCGTTGATTTGCAGATCTTCTCCCGAATTTTCCTTCCATAGGAATAGAACCATTGTCTTTCCCGTTTTTTCGGTTTGAATCCGAAATAAGAACTTTTTAGTTTCCTCTTGGGGATCGAAGGTTCCTTCCGCGTTTCCTCCCGAAAACTCCCAACGAAAATAGGGTAATTCGGAATTCCATTCTAAAAAAGGATAATAAGTTTTTAAAATTTTGAACAAAGATGTTTCCGGTGACGCGTCCTTAAATTCGCTTCCGTTCATTTTTTCGGAAAGTTCCCGAACGCTCATTCCCATACTTTCCAATGCATACGGAGAATTTTCGCTTCCTTTCAGCTCTCTTTCTAAGATCCTCAGTTCGATCCCTTTTTTTCCCGACTTTACGGCTAACGTAAGAATTTCTCCCGCGAACAAGGGGGTCGATTCGGAGTTCGTCTTTAACTTTTTTCCAGCGATCGAAATCCAAGCTCCTCCCGGAAAAATTTCCAAAACGAATGCTTTGACGGTTCGGTTCGAAGGAAAACCGGAAAGCTGAGAATGGAGGGAATCGGATTCTTTTCCGAAAAGAAGTCTTATATTTCCCGCCTGAAAGTCTGCAGAAAGTTTCATTCGAACCGGTTCCGTTAAAGTATCTTATCCGACATGTAAAGACCGGAAAAATTCTCGAGCTTTTGTTCGCTCGGTTCAATGATTAGACTTTGAAAGAGGCTGTAGAAATTTTCCGGTAAAACTTCTTCTATGAATATCGGAAAGTCCGTGGCGAAGAATCAGCTCTTCGTGAAGTTTTGTTCCGTATCCCTTGTGTTGGTCGAACTGGTAATCGGGATATTTTTTGGATAAGGAGATCATATAACGGTCCCGATCCACCTTTGCGAGAATGGAGGCCGCCACTATGCTTACGATTCTCAGATCTCCTTTTGTGTAAAAGGAAGAACGACTTTTTAGGAATTTCCATTCCGGATAACGATTGAAGTTATAATTTCCGTCGATCAAAAGCTGGAGAGGCAAAGTCGATTGAGCGGCTCGAATCGCCAGTTTGGAACATCTTCGGATTCCTTCCAGAACCGCGCGGTTGATTCCCTCTTTGTCGATATAACCCGGACTTAAAAAAGTTCGATAAGAGATCTGAGCGGTTTTTAGAATTTCCGGATAAAGGGCTTCCCTTTTTTTCTCGGAGAGTTTTTTGGAATCGGTCAGTCCCCGGAGAATCTTTCCTTCCCGGATCTGCGTTAGAGTGTTTTGGGAAAAGGAGACAAGTGCAACAGAGAGAGGCCCCGCGTAAGGACCTCTTCCGGCTTCGTCGATCCCGCAAGGAATCGATTCTGAGTAAAACCGGAGTTCTTCCGGTTCAAAACGAGTAGAAACTTCCGGCAAACCGGATTATTCTGCCGCAGGAGCCGCAGTCTTTGCCGCCGCCGCAGATTCCTCTTGTTGTTGTCTTTTTCTATCTTCACTCACGAGTGTTTTACCGCCCTTGAGTTCTTTGATACGAGCCGCTTTACCTGCGAGATTTCTGAGGTAGTAAAGTTTCGCTCTTCTTACTTTACCTTTGCGGATGAGTTCGATTTTCGCGATTCTCGGGGAAAACAATGGGAAAATTCTTTCCACACCGATATCGTAGGAAACTCTACGAACCGTGAAAGTTTTTCCGTTTGCTTCGTTTGCGATCGAGATAACGACCCCTTCATAAACCTGGATTCTTTCTTTTCCAGACTCAACAATTTTATAATGTACTTTTACAGTGTCGCCTACGGAAAAGTTTTGTTTTCTTTCTGCGTCCGGAGTTAATACTTCTTTTAAAAGTTGATTCATAATTTCCTCTCTTGATCGGGGTCGATCTTCTTTCTATTTTGTTCCCTCCACGCTTCTATTTGTGCGTGGTTGCCGCTGAGCAGGACGTCAGGAACTTTCCATCCATTGTATTCCGAGGGTTTTGTAAATTGCGGATATTCCAACACATCGGGATGATTGTGTGATTCATCCAGAAGGCTTTCCCCTGCGCCTAAAAAACCCGGCAGAAGTCTGGACACCGCATCCGCTATACAAATGCTGGCCAAATCCCCGGCAGATAATACATAATTTCCAAGGGACATTTCCATGTCAACTAGATGTTCTGCTACACGGTGATCCACGCCTTCATAGTAACCGGAAATGAAAGTAATCGGTTTTCCAGACTCTTTGAGTTTAGTTGCGATGCCTTGGTGAAACGGAACTCCGGACGGAGATGTGAGAATTACGATTCCCTTATCTTCTCCCAAGGATGAAAGCGCTTTGTGGATCGGTTCCACACGAAGGAGCATTCCCGGCCCACCGCCGTAAATCGTGTCGTCTACTCGATTGTGTTTGTTTCCCGAGAAATTTCTTAACTGAATTACGTTTACGGAGAATACGCCCGACTCGATCGCCTTTTGTTGAAGACCTTCGGAGAAATAAGACTGAATCTTTTCGGGAAAGAGTGTGATGAAATTAAACGTCATTCCAAACCTCCGGTTGTATCAAAACGATCGTCTTCTTTTGCAGATCCACTTCACCCACAAAAACGTGTATGAACGGAACCAGGACTTCTTCCCCTTCCGGTTTTGCAAAGATAAGAATCGGATGCGCGGGATTGTCTTGAACTTCGGTGAGTTTCCATTCTAAATTCTTACCAGACTCGTCGATCGCGCTTAAACCGATCAGTTCTCGAATGTAAAACTCGTCCTTGGTTTTGATCTTTGGAAGTTTATTTTGTGGTAAATGAAGAATTCCGCCGATCCACTTTTCCGCTTCATCCGGTGTGGAAACACCTTCGAAACGAACTACGAACTTTCCGCTGTGTGGACGGATTTCCAAAAGAGTAATTTCTTTTGGTTGGAAGCTCGGATCAGGTTTTGTAAGTCTTAGGGAAATCGGAAGTTTGATTTCAGTGAGAGCCGATTCTCGGACATTCAAACGCAACCACCCTTTGATTCCAAAGGGTTTGCCCAATTGTCCGAGTGAAATCCACTCTTCAGTCAATGATTTCTAAGGAGAAGTTTTTTCCTGCTTTAACGGAAGCCGCAGTAAGAATCGCGCGCAGGGATTTTGCAATACGACCGTTCTTACCGATGACCTTTCCCACGTCTTTCGGGGAAACTCTGAGTTCGATGATGTTTTGTTCTTCTCCTTCGATTTCCCGAATTACGATTTCTTCGGGAAATTCAACGAGAGAAGCAACAATGTACTTCAGTAATTCTTCCATTACTTCTTCAGAGTGGTTTTGTATTCAGCCCAGATTCCTGCGTTTTTAAACAGGTTCAGAACGGTTCCAGTTGGTTGAGCGCCGTTTTTTAGCCAGGTAAGAATTTTTTCTTTATTGAAAGTAGTTTGTTCTTTGATTTGAGCCGGATGATAATGACCCACGATATCCACGAACTTTCCGTCTCTAGGAGCTCTGCTGTCCGCGGCGACAATTCTATAATGAGGATCGTGTTTGGTTCCAGTTCTTTGTAATCTAAGCTTTACCAAGGGATATTTTCCTTTTAACCCATTCTATACTTTCGGATCGAGGACGATCGAAAAAAGAATGCATGATTTTTACCAATATTGGACAATATGTCCCCCTGTCAAGAAATGATCTGACAGAAAAGACGAGGTTCTTTACTTTGCCAAAGATTTGAGATTCTTTGCGTTGTCTACGGGATTTCCCGTTTTATAAAGTCCGGCCCCGACGACTACGATATCCACTCCGTTCTTCTTCAACTCTTGGATGTTGGTATCGTTTACCCCTCCGTCCACTTCGAGTTCGATCGCTCTGGATCCGATCAGCTCTTTTGCTTTACGGATTTTTTCCATTCCGTTTGCGATAAACTTTTGTCCGTAAAAGCCCGGTTCCACGGTCATCAGAAGGATCAGATCCACATAAGGAAGAACGTTTTCTAAGTGAGAAACGGGAGTTCCCGGATTCAAGGAAACTCCTACTTTGGTTCCGTGGCTTTTGATTTCCTGAGCGAGTCGTACCGGAAAGTCGGTTGTCTCGATGTGAAAGGTCATACAATAAGGATTGAGTTCGTAGTATTTTGCGACGTGATTCTCCGGTTTGGAAACCATCAAATGAACGTCTAACGGAATCGATGTGAGCGCTTTTACTTCTTTGCTGAGCGCCTCTCCAAAACTGATCTGAGGGACGAAATTTCCGTCCATCACGTCCATGTGCATAAGATCGATCGCCTTCGGATCGTAATCGGGAACGGTTTTTCCGAGTTCTGTAAGTTTAGTAGCTAAGATGGATGCGGAGATTTTCAAAGTTCACTCTCGTAGGATTTGGATTTTACTTTGGAATCGGTTGCGTCGAGCAAGGTCAATTTGGCCGCTCCTTTTCGATAGAATACGGTTTGAAATTTTTCTCCGTCTTTGAGCGTAACGGGAAGTGTTAGGACATCCGCTTCTTCTTGATTCTGAGATTTTAAAACCGCTTTGTAGTTTCCGTCGTCTCCGACCTCGTAAGAAAACAATTCGTAACCGCTTTCCACCGCGAGTTCGGGTTCGAAATAGAATACTTTGAAACGGATTTCATCCCCTTCCAATCTTGCTGAAGAAACGAGTCCGTTTTCGGAGCGAACTCTTGTGTTTATGATTTCTTCCACCCTACTTTTGATTCCGGAACGAGTGAGACTTTTTTGAACCAAAGGAAACGACGCGCCTTGGAAAGAAGTCGGGGAAAATTCTTCCTTGGTTTTGCTTGGAGCCTTGGTCACGAGTAAGAATACTTTTTCTCTTGCCGAAGTATTTTTTCCCGCCTCGGGAATCTGATCGATTACGGTGTTCGGAAGTTGATCCGCTTGCGGTTCAATGTAAGTGATTCCGCCGATCTGCATTTCCACATAGGTTTCTCCCGAAAGAACTTTTTGGAGATTGGCTCTTGCGGAGTCGATGGATTGTCCTCTGACATCGGGAACGATCAATCGGTCGAGTCCCACGTTTACGGTGAGAACGATTTTACTTCCCGCTTCGATTTCTCTTCCGGGACGAATGGATTGATATAGAATGATTCCGTCGGTTTTGTCGGGATAACGTTTGTTTTCCAGACGCACTTTGAGTTGGAGACGATTGAGTTCGTTGTGAACTTCCGGATAGGATTTTCCGATCAGGTCGGGGATGATTACCTTTGCCGTACTTTTGGTTCTAACGAATACGACTAAGAAGGCCGCGCTGAAAAATAAAAGAAGACCGGCCGCTAAGAATAAGATGTAACCTCCGATCGGAAGATACTTTTCTTTGATTTGTTCCTGATTCACCCGAATGTTTCCCCTTCTTGGATTCTGAAACCGTTGAGAAAATCGGATGCAGACATCCTGTTTTTATTTTCCGGTTGCAATTCCAGAATTTCCAGAAATCTACCATCACCACACTGTGTAAGAAGGCCTTTTTTGTCCAACCGTTTCAATTTGCCAGGGCCTGGATTCGATTCGGGAGCCAGGGAAGAAGGTGCGGTTTTCAGAATGTTCATCCTTTTCCCTCGGAACGTGGTATTTCCCACAGCGTCCGGGTATAAGGCGCGAACCCGGTTGTGAAGTTCCTCCGCTCCGAGGTTCCAATCCAAAATTCTATCCTCGGGTTTGATTTTTCCGCAGTACGTCGCCTTCTCGGAATCTTGGGGAGTCGCTGAAAACGGTTTTCCGTCGAATTCTTTTAAGAGTTGAAGGATCGCCGAGATCCCGGCGTCGGTAATCTTATCCATCAAGGTCCCGGTATTGTCCTCGAGAGAAATCTCCACTTCCTTCGAAAGAAGAATATCTCCTTCGTCCATTTTCTCACCGATGTATTGAATCGTGATTCCGGATTTTGTATAACCTTTCCAAAGAGCGGTTTGCACCGGAGACGCTCCGCGCAGATCCGGCAACAAGGAGCCGTGTAAGTTGATTGAGGTCAGGGGCGCGTGCGCATAGACTTCTTTGGGAAGAATGGAACCGTATGCGAACACAACATACAGATCCGCCGGAAAGGAACCGAAGTCCGCGAGGGCTTTTTCTTTTTCCTTCTTAATCGATTCGTATTGGAAGACGGGAATGTTATAAGCGATCGCCGTTTTTTTTACGGGACCGGGTTCTGGAGTTTTGCTACGGCCCTTGGGGCGATCCGGGTTCGTTACGACGAATAAAACTTCCGCAAGTTTTGAATCGAGGAGCGCTTGTAAAAGTTTTGCGGAATGTTCCGGGGTTCCAAAGTAGCCGAGTTTCATAGATGTCACACCAAGTCCAAAGGATCGAAGTCGATTTCCAAATACACTTTTTTGGAGAGTTTCAAAGGACGAATTTCTTTTTTAAAAATTTCCCTCCACGCGTTCAAGGAGGACGTTTTGAGAATGATATGATTGCGGAAGTTGGAATCGATTCTATAAAACGGACAAGGGGCGGGTCCGAGCAACACCGTATCTTTGGAAGGGAAGAATTTTTTAAGAGCCGAAAAAACGAGTTCGATCGTTTCGAGAGAAATCTGTTCGTCTTTGGAACGGGAAACGATTCGAACGAGCCTCGAAAACGGCGGATAAAAAAGATCCTTTCGAACCGGAATTTCAGATTCATAAAATTGAATATAGTCTTGATGGGTCGCCATCTGAATCACGGGATGATCGGGAGCGTTCGTTTCGATCAAAACTTCTCCCTTGAGTTTGGAGCGCCCCGCCCTTCCCGCAACCTGAGTCAAAAGAGAAAAGACCCTTTCGTTGGCTCGAAAGTCCGGAAGTCCGAGTCCGATCCCCGCGTTTAAAACGCCGACTAACGTAACCTGGGAAGCGTCGAGTCCTTTCGCAATCATCTGCGTTCCGGTGAGAATGTCGATTTCTCCTCCGAGAAGACGGGATATAACTTCGTTTAACAAACTTCGATCCTGAATCGAATCCTGATCCAGTCGTTCCACTCTCGTATTCGGAAACGCTTCGAGAAGATTCTCCTCCAGCTTCTGTGTTCCGGTTCCCTTGAGGGTCAGACTTTCCCCCATTCTTTTTTCCAAAGAATCGAGAGTCTCTGTATGTCCGCAGAGATGACAGATCGCCGTTCCTTTTTTATGGTAACAGAGATTGGTCGTGCAGTTCGGACAAGGAACATACGAAGATGTAGCCGGAGAATAAATCAAAGGACTATAACCCCTTCGATTCAAAAGAAGAATGACCTGTTCTTTTTTATCCAATCGTTGTTTGATCGCGAACGAAAGTTCGGAGCTAAGAACGTTAGACTCCTTTTGATTCTCCACGATCCGGACCGTGGGGGGCACGACCCCTTCCGGTCTTTTGGTAAGCGTATGGAGATGGATCTTTCCTTCTATCGCTAAGTGATAAATTTCCAAGGAAGGTGTGGCCGTTCCCATCACGAGAACCGCGTTGTTGGTTTTGCATCTTTGCATCGCAACCTGACGCGCGTGATAACGAGGACTCGAATGTTCCTTAAAGGAAGAATCATGATCCTCGTCTATGATGACAAGACCCAGATTGGAAACCGGAGCGAAGACCGCGCTTCTCGTTCCGACCGCGATTCTTTTTTTACCGCTTAAGAGTTCGTTGTATGCCTTGAACTTTTCCGAAACCTTGAGCGCGGAATGTAGAACCGCGAGTTGACCCGGAAAGATCAGTTCCAGTTTTCGAATGATATGAAACGTCAAACTGATTTCGGGAACGAGAAGAATCACGGAGCGGTTCGGAGTTTCCAGAGCCTTTCGGATGAGATGGATATAAACCTCCGTTTTGCCCGAGCCGGTGATTCCGAACAAAAGATGCGCCGCGGTTTGTCCGAACGTGGAAAGAATATTTTGATAAGCGACTTCCTGTTCTTCGTTGAGTTTGACGGGTTTTCCTTCCGCATCCGAAGGAAAGGCTTCGAGTTTGACCTGTCTTCTTCCCGCTGGAATCATCTTGTAGATACATTCTCCAAGAGAAGCAATGTATTGATCCTTCATCCAATACGCGAGATCGATTTGTTCCTGAAGAACGATCGGGGTTTTGTCGATGATCTTTTCCAAGGGAAAAACCTTGTAGTTCGGTTCGTTTTGATGAACGGATACGATGATCCCTTCTTCTTCCCGGTTTCTGAGTTTGGCGAGAACGCGCACTCCGACCGGAGTGTTCGCGGGGACTTCGTATGTGAACGTATCCTCTTCGATCGGAAGATCGAAGGCGACTTCCGCATAATAAATCAAATTACGTCCTTGAGTTTGTTTTGAAAAAGCGCGAGCTGGGAAAGAATACTTTCTTTGATCGAGATCTCTTCCTTTTTGATCGTCTCGAATTCGAAGGATTCTTTGTCGCCTTTGAAGTTTTTCCGTTTGGTTTCGATGGCCGAAATCGCTTCGGGGGATCGTAACACGATCATGGGAATACCGGGAAGGAAGTCTAACGTTCTTCCCATCATTTCAAGGGCTTTCTCTTTTCCGTAAACCGCGATCGCGCTCGTTCCCAAAAGAATGATTCCTTTGATCTTTTCGGAATCGATCGTTTCCTTAACCTGGGTTTCGCATTTTTCGGTTCTCAGTTTCCAATCCTGCGCGTTCGATTTGGAATGCGCGAAGATACAAGCCGGATATTCCTGATAATAAAATTCCTTATGACTGAAACCGAACTGTTTTTGGATCATTCTTCCGAAAAGATCCTCCGATTCCTTGTTTCTAAAAATCTGATCGGGAGAGGTTTTTGAAAACGAAGGTCTTCCGGGGGCGATTTCACCCGTATAATGAAGTACTAATATAGGTTTTCTTCCCTTAACGAGAAAGTTACGGACCGCGCTGATTCTATCCGCGCAGAGTTTGCACACGAAATTTCGTTCCGCGGCCTTGGCCGGTCTGCGGACCTGAATTCCTTCCGCTTCCAGTTCCAAATCGTCCGAGCGGGAACCTTGTCCGGAAGGATTCCATTCCTCTTTCCAAACGAGTTCCGTCGTTTCGGGAGGTTTTTCGCCCGAGAATTGAAGGATCGGAACCTGTTTTTTTTGGATCAAAAACCGGAGATCGCCCAGGATTCTTCCTAAACCGGTGAGAATTTCCTTATCCATCCGTGTACTGATCCGAAGAAATGTTAAGCGACTTCATCTTTCGATAGAGGTGGGAACGTTCGATCCCGAGAACTCGAGACGTGCGGGTTACGTTCCCTTCGTTGGTTTGCAACGTTTTTATAATATACTGTCTTTCGAATTCTTCCTTTGCCTTTCGGAAGTCTCCGAGTTCCACCATTTCGTTGGCTGTTTTGAATCCTTTCAGCGCGTCTCTTGCGTCGTTTGCGGTGATCGTCGCGCCGACGGTCATGATACAAAGTCTTTCCATGATGTTTTTGAGTTCCCGGATGTTTCCCGGCCAGAAGTGATTCTGGAGAATGGAAACGGCCTCGGATTCTATTTTCTTCGGAGGAAGATTGTTTTCCTCCAAGGTTCTCGCGATGTAATAATCGACCAGCAAAGGAATGTCCGAGGTTCGTTCTCGCAACGGCGGAATCGTGATCGGAATTACGTTCAAACGATAATACAAATCCTCTCTGAACTTTCCGTCTCGAATCGCCTCTTCCACGGGGATATTGGTTGCGGCTATGATGCGAACGTCCACCGTGATGGTTTCCGTGCTTCCCAATTTTTCGAATCTTTGTTCCTGAAGAATCCGCAACACTTTCGCCTGTGTGGACAAGGACATATCGCAGATCTCATCGAGAAAAAGAGTTCCTCCGTTGGCGGCTTCGAACTTTCCGATTCTCGAATCGGTGGCTCCCGTAAAAGCGCCCTTTGTAAAACCGAAAAGTTCCGATTCGATGAGTTCTTCCGGAATCGCCGCGCAGTTCATCTCGACGAAAGGCTGATCGGCTCTTTTAGAATTTTTGAATATAGTTTTGGCGACGAGTTCCTTTCCGGTTCCATTCTCCCCGTAAATAAAAACGCGGGCGTTGGTCGCGGCGGCTTGTGCGATCGCGAACTTCACTTTTTGGATCGCGGGAGAGTTTCCTAGAATTTCATCGTATTCTAATTTAATATCGGAAACGGGACTTTTATCGTCGGGTTTGATTACGTTCTCGATCGCTTGTAAAACCTTTTCGATGGAAAGAGGTTTTTCCAAAAAATCGACGGCGCCTTTTTTCGTCGCGGCCACCGCGATCTCGATCGTTCCATGACCGGAGATCATCAAAATAGGAAGAGTCGGATATAATTTTTTACATTCGTCGAGTACGACGATTCCGTCCTCTTTGCCGAGCCAAACGTCCAAAAGAATCAGAGAAGGTCTTTCGTTTTTGAGTTGTTTGAGCAAAGTTTTGCCGGTGGAAAACGTTTCCACTTCGAAATTCTCATCCTCCAAAATATCCTTGAGGGATTTTCGGATTTCAGGTTCGTCGTCGGCGATAAAAATTTTCATGGAATGTAAACGGTTAAGAAACGGGCAACTCGATTTGAAACCGGCAACCGCCCATACTGGAAGAATCTATCGAGATATGCCCGTTGTGGTCAATCACACTTTTCTGAACGATCGCAAGACCGATCCCCGACGTATTGTTGTTTTTGGTCGAGTAATAAGGTTCGAAAACTTTTTGTTTCAGCTCGGGTGAAATTCCGATTCCGTTGTCCTCGATCGAGATAACCGCCACTCTTCGCATAATCTTTCTCGTGGTGGAAGCGGAGATATGAATCAGTCCGATATAATCCGAGGTTTCTTCCTTTTCCCGTTTTCGTTCGATGGCCTCGATGGAATTTTTCACGAGATTGGTGAGAACCCTCAAAATAATTTTTTGATCTAAAAAAAGCTGAGGAAACCCTTTTGCGACGTTCGTCGTAATCTTGATCTGAGGCGTGTGTTCGAAAAGTTTTACCGCTTCGAGAATGATCGGTTCCAAATTTTGATTGATGAGTTTCGGCGCGGGCATACGCGCAAAGTCCGAGAATTCGTTCACAAGATGTTCGAGAACTCGAACCTGTTTGATGATCGTATCCGTTCCCGTGGAAACGATCTCGCGGAACTGTTCGATATTTTCCGATTTCATCTTTCTGCGAATTCTTTCCGCGGAAAGTTGAATCGGCGTTAAAGGATTTTTGATCTCGTGCGCCATTCTTTGCGCCACTTCCTTCCAAGCGGCGATTCTTTGACTTCGCATTAATTCCGCGTCTTTGGATTTTAAATCCTGGACCATCTGATTGAAGGAATCGATGAGCGCGCCGATCTCTCCGGCCTCCCGGATTTCCAAGCTGATATCCGTTTCCCCCATGGAAATTTTTTGAGTCGCATTCGCGAGTTCTATGATCGGTCTTGAGATTTTTCTCGCGAACAAAAGGGAAAAGTAAATCGCCAAAAGAAAGATGGAAACCGTAATGATGCTAAACGTTAGACGAATTCGATACGGAAGTTTTTCCTTGGCTAAGTCCGCTCGGTCGTAGTTTCTTCTTGTGGAGATGAGAGAATATACGATCTTCTCTTCTCCTTTGTGGATTCGAATTCCGGTCTGCAAAGAATAACTGCCGACCGGAAACGGAACGCGTATGAAATACATACAATAATCCGGTCTGTAACTTAGAAACTCCTTCCAAGTGGAAGTTTTGGAAAAACTTTTGAAATTCTTTTCGAGAGGTCTGTATTTCAAACCCCGATTTTCCAAAATGGATTTTTCCTTATCGTAGATTCCCACGTAGAATTCGTCGCTTTGGATCAGATTGAGTTTGGACGCGCCCGCGACGAGGGATTCCAAGTTGAGAGGTTGTATTCTTAAAAAACTTTCGAGCAGTCTCGTTTTTTCCACGAGAAGTTTCTTTTTGGGAATTTCCTCGTTCGAGATCAACGTTTCTCCCGAAGAAAGGGCCTCTTCAATATCGATCCCGTAAAAACGTTCGTAGAGTTTTCCGGTGATGTTCGAGGAAAGAAAAAGAATGGGCACCGAAGGAAGAAGCGCTACGAAAATAAACGATAACGTTAGACGATATCGGATCGAACTTTTGAGTCTTCCCGTTTCCAGGTTTCGTTTGTTTCTATAAAAGTAGGAAATCAGAAGGGAAAGGGAAAACAGAGGAATGAAATAGAAGATATAAACTACGATCCGATCCAAAAAACCTATATCGTCCGCAAAGGAATCCTGACCAGAAAACTGGATCGCTTCCGCCAAAACCACGGAAAGAAGAATGATCAATCCGAGGATCAAAAGATCCCTGAGATAATATCTGGTTTCGTCGTTCATAGTTTCATCGTCGATTTTGTTAAACGAAATCGTTGTTTACGATATTGCTGAGAGCCTCCAGGGCTTCGTCTTCCTTTTCTCCAGCGACTTGAATTTTGAATTCGTTTCCTGGCGCGAGTGCGAGCATCATGAGTCCCATGATACTTTTTCCGTTCACGACTACGTCGTCCTTTACTACCGTAATTTCGCAGGGGAACTTGGACGCGCAGTTTACGAAGACCGAAGCCGGTCTTGCGTGCATACCGGTTCCGTTTTCATTGATTTTGAGGAGAATTTCTTTCAACTTTACCCTGCTGTAAATACTGACTCAGTTTTTGATTGAATTCTTGCGCGGCGTTTTTGCCGAGTTTGCGCAGACGCTGGTTCATCGCCGCGGTTTCCACGATGATCGGAATGTTTCTTCCCGGTCGAACGGGAACCCGAATCAAAGGGATCTGAACGCCTAACAATTCTTCGGTGGGATTTTCAAGACCGGTTCTGTCGAAGTCCTTGTCTTCGGTCCATTCTTCCAAATGAATGATGAGTTCTATGAGTTTGTGATCGCGGACCGAACCGATTCCGAATATATCCTTAATATTCAAAATTCCTAATCCACGGATTTCCATGTGATGTCGCAATAAATCCGAACAGGTTCCGATAAGATAACTTTCGGAAAGTCTTCGGATCTCCACCATGTCGTCGGCGACGAGACGATGTCCCCTTTCGATGAGTTCGAGAGCGGTTTCGCTTTTTCCCACTCCGCTTTTTCCCGAAAGGAGAATTCCGATTCCGAAAACCTCGATCAAAACCCCGTGTCGCATCGTTCTCGGCGCGAGACTTCGATCCAAAATTCCGGAGATCAACGTGATGAACTTATGCGTGGAAACGTCCGAGATCATAAGAGGGATTCCGAGTTGTTCGCAATTCTCCATAAAAATCGGAGGGGGCATGTTTCCGTGCGTGAAGATGATGCAGTTGAGATGAAAACTAAAAAACTCCGCGGCGATTTTTTTCAGATCTTCGGGAGTTCTGGAAGTGATGTAAGCCCATTCTCCCTTGCCGAAAATTTGGATCCGATCGTGCGCGAAACTTTCGTAAAAGCCGGTGAGGGAAAGTCCGGGGCGGTTGATCTCGGACATGTTGATTCGATTCGTGAGTCCCTTTTCACCCGCGAGCATTTTTAAGCCCAACTCTTCGTGTTCGTTGAGAATATTGGAAACGTTGATGCCTGGCATGGACATAGGTTATCTCGACTCCAAGGACTTGACTTTTTTTCTTTGGCTTGAGGGAAGAATTTTCAGAATCTTTCTGTATTTGGCGACGGTTCTTCTCGCGATTTCGATTCCCTGTTTTCCGATCGCTTCCACGATTTCCTGATCGGAAAGAGGATTGTCGGACTGTTCTTCCTTAACGAGATTTCGGATGAGGTCGTGGATTTTTTTGGAGGATTCGATTCCACCTTCTGCGGAGCGAACGCCGGATGAAAAAAACCATTTTAACTCGAGAATTCCTCGCGAGGTTTGTATGTATTTGTTCGAAGTGATTCTGGAAACGGTGGATTCGTGCATCTCCAGTTTTTCGGCGATGTCCTTGAGGGTGAGTGGTTTGATGTGTTGGATTCCCTTTTGAAAAAACGCGGTCTGCATTTCTATAATCGCGGACGTCACCTTAAACAGGGTTTGTCTTCTTTGGTTCACCGAACGGATCAACCATTCCGCCGATCCCAGTTTGGAATTGATGTATTCCTTGTCGGCTTCCTTTGCGTTTTTTAGAATATTCTTATATTCTTTATTGATTTTGAGGCGTGGAATCCATTCGTCGTTGATGTAGATGTCGAATTCTCCCTCGACTTCTCGTACGATTACGTCGGGGATTACGTAGTCTGGTTTGTTCGGTGTGTATAACGTGGCCGGATACGGTTCGAGTTTTTTGATTTCGGAAGCAAGTGTTTCGACCGCTTCGAGCGAGATTTCCATTTTTTTGGAAACGGATTTGTAATCGAGTTTCTCGAGATCCTTGATATGATCGCGGATGAGAGTATGCAGTTTTTGATCTTCCGGTTTTAAAATCTTCGCCTGGATCAAAAGGGTTTCTTGAACGTCCTTGGCTCCGATTCCGATCGGATCGAGTCTATTGATTTGATCGAGAACCTTGCGGACTTTTTTTTCGTTCAACTTCATCTCCGCGCAAAGATCCGGAATCGGAATCGTGATAAATCCGTGATCGTCGAGCATGGAGATTAGAATTTCGCCGATGGAAATCTCGTCGGGTTTTAGATTCGAAAGCCTGAGTTGCCAAAGAAGATGTTCCGACAAGGAACTTTTTTCGGGAGAAGATTCGATGTATTTTTGATTTCGATCGGATGCATCCGAGCCCGCGCTTCCGGCGCGGTCCAAGGAGAAATTATCCTGCCAGGTGACGTCCGAGTTTTTGATAAAGTCGTTCTTTTCTTTTCTTCTTAGGTCGTCTCTGCTGTAGAGATCGGGAGTTCTGTTTCTTTCGGAAGCGTATTCTTCCTCGAGCATCGGATTTTCCACGAGTTCGGAGCTGATTCGATCCGAAAGTTCGAGCGTGGATAAGGGTAAGAGTTCTATGGACTGTCTTAAGTCCTGGGTCATCACCAGTTTCTGGGTTTGTTTTTGAACCAGTGAGTGACTGAGATTCACAGCGTGAAGTCCTCGCCCAGATAAATTCTTCTCGTTTCGGGATCGTTGACAAGATCGTGGGTCGAACCGGAGATCAAAATTCTTCCGCTATACATGATATAGGCGCGATCTGTGATCTTTAAGGTTTCCCGCACGTTGTGGTCCGTTATGAGAATTCCGAGTCCCCTTTCCTTCAAGGATTGGATCACCGTTTGAATGTCCTTTACCGCGATCGGGTCGACTCCGGCGAAGGGTTCGTCTAACAGGATAAAGTCGGGATTGGTTACGAGCGCCCTTGCGATCTCACAACGTCTTCTTTCCCCGCCCGAAAGAGTATAACCTTTCTGGTTGGCGACCCGCATGATCTGAAGTTCGATGAGAAGTTCGTCTCTTCGTTTAATAATTTCAGCTCTCGAAAGATTCATCGTTTCGAGAATCGCTTCCAAGTTTTCGGCGACGGTCAACTTACGAAAGATGGAAGCTTCCTGCGCGAGATAACCCACGCCGAGTCTCGCGCGGATATGCATGGGAGAATCGGTAACGTCTTGTCCGTCGATAAAAACTTTGCCGGAATCGGGTCTTACGAAACCCACGGACATATAAAAGGAAGTCGTTTTACCGGCGCCGTTCGGACCTAAGAGCCCAACGACTTCGCCTTTTTTGATATTGAAACTGGCTCCGTCCACAACCTTTCTTTTGTTGTAGACCTTGACCAGGTTATCCATTCGGAAGGTTTTGCTCATATTCTTAGCTTACTTTCCGGGAACGATTCCATCGGTCAACAGAGCACGGCCTTCTCTTGGAAAGAATATAATTCTTCCTGCATGAATGTCCCTGCCGTTTTTTCTCAGAGTCGGATTTCCCTCAAGATACACTTTTTCCTCTTTTTCAAAATAAGTGGCGTATTCTCCCGTTGCGGAAGAATCCTTTCCTTCGATTAGAACGTTTCCTCGGATTACGGTTTCGTTTTTATCCATAAACCGCTCGAACTCAACCGCGGTCATCGTACTAGTAACCGCGTCTGTCTTTTTGTCTAAGAAATCGATTTTTCCCGAATCGGTCAAATGAATGTACTGATCGTTTTTAAAGTAGTCAAGGACATTCCCGGAGAGGATCAATCTGTTTTCACGATCATGAACCGTGATTTGATTTCTGGCTTCGATCTTCGATGAATTTTTTCCATAGCTGACTAACTTTTCAGCGTTCATTTTTAGATTTCTACGGTAAATCGTAGCGTTTCCGTAAAGACCCACTCTCGTTTCTCCGTTTTCATCCTTGTCGCTGATGAGTTGATCGCCTTTCATGATGGCGACTCTTGTGACTTCTTTTTTGATTTTTTCTTCGATCGCGGGAGAATCTTTTTTATCCTTATTCTCTTTGTTTTCTACGGTTTCCGTTTCCGTATAATTTTGAAATAGGATACTTTCTCCGGTTAACTCGACTTTGTTGATGTTCGTATAAAACGTGAGTTGTTTTCCGGTGAGATAACGATCCTTTGCGATGAGAATCGGATCGGGATCGGTCGTGATCTTATCGGAGTCTTCTTCGAACACCGCTTCCTTGCAAAGAATGGTGATCTGCGGATGTGCGATGACTACGTTCTCTTTGAGTAAGGTCGTTTTTTTGGCGAGATTTCTTTCTATGAACGTCGCGGAGATCACCGTTTTGACCCCGCTTTTATCCGTATGAAACAATCGGGGACGATCCTTGATAAAAACCTTTTCTTCGAACTTATCGTATTCTCCGATGCCCGCGCGAAGAGTCACTCCGTTGTCCCCGTCTTGAACGACGACCCCTCCTCTTAAAAATCCTTTGAACGCGTCCTTTCCGTAGACTTCGATCTGATTTGCGGAGAGTTTTACTTTCTTATGTTGAATCCACGCGCCTCCGTCCAGGATAAACGCGGTGACCTTCAAACCGGAAACGGTTTTGTCTTCCTGCGTCAAAGAAGATCCTCCCCAAAGAGTCGGAAAGTTCGGAGTGTTGTTTTTCTTTTCCGGGTTTTCGGGAAGAACGTTCACGAACTTTCTGTCCGCGGTCTCGCTTCCCACCGGAATCGGAGGTTTTACGTTTCCGTAATATGCAAAAAACGGAATGCACAAAAGAAGAATCAAGCGGATCTTTCGAATCATGGGGAACCGGCCGCTTTCAACGGGTTCGTTCCGCCTTGTGTGATCGCGCTCGGCTTAAGAATCGTGAACTTATTCAAATCCTTATCGGCTCTGAGTCCGATTCCTCGGATCGTAGTTCCGTCCGCGCTTACGGTCACTTCCGTATCGGATACGAGCTTTTTCGTATCCATGTTGTATTCCATCGCCCTGGCGGTAAGCGTTTTGTTGTCTTCGGTTCTTAAGAAGATTTTACCCTCTAAGATCATCAATCTTGTCTTGTGATTGATCTCTCCCTTTTCGGCGAGAAGTTTCGATTTGAATTTTCCGCCCTCGAACTGATCGAAGTCGATATTGTAGAAGATGGTTTTATTCTCGTTTACGTAGACGTAGGATTCTTCCGCTCTGAGTTCCCATTGGAGTTGTCCGTTTTCGTCGTAGGCTTCCCGTTTGAAGTTGCGAATGGAAACGGAGGAACCGCTTTCTCTTTCCTTTTCCACTCTTTCGTAATTTACTTTTTTGCAATCGAAGAATGAAAACGAGAAGAAGACGCAGACAACCGAAAGGAAAACGATCCGAATCCGATTGAGGTTGTTCTTCTTCATAAAAATTGGGTCGCAGTTAGTTTCTGGAAACGAGAATCTCTTTTTTGATATAACGATCCAAACCGATCATCTCCTTCAAAAGGGATTTGATCTGAGAAAGAGGATATTGAGTCGTCGCATCGGAAAGAGCCTTTTCGGGATTGGGATGGACTTCCATAAAAATTCCTTCGATGCCGAGAGAAACCGCGGAACGAAGAACGCTCGGAATGAATTCTCTTTGTCCGCCGGTGCTGTTTCCCGCCGCTCCCGGAAGTTGCGCGGAATGGGTCGCGTCGAATACGACCGGAATATCGAATCCGTGGATGATCGGGATCGCCCTTCCGTCGAAGATCAGATTTCCGTAACCGAAGCTCGTTCCTCTTTCGGTTACGATACATTTTTCGTTTCCGGATTCTTTCATCTTAACGGCGATATGACGCGTGTCGGCCGGTGCAAGAAATTGACCTTTTTTCACGTTCACCCATTTTCCCGTTTTTGCGGATTCGGCGATCAGATCGGTTTGTCTGCAAAGAAAGGCCGGAATCTGGTAAACGTCGATCACGTCTTTCAGAGGAGCGATCTGATGCGTTTCGTGGATATCCGTCAGAACGGGAACGTTGTATTTGTTTTTGATATATTCTAAATTCTTAATGCCTTCGGCGAGTCCCGGACCTCTGTAAGAATTTACGGAGGAACGGTTCGCTTTGTCGAAACTGCTTTTGAATATATAAGGAATTTTTAATTCTCCGCAGATCTCGATCATTTCCGCACAGACTCGATCCAACAGGTCGCGATTCTCCATAACGCAGGGACCGGAGATCAAAAAGAACGGTTCGTCTCCTCCGATTTTGGCTCCGTTTAGAAAATCTCTTTTGGTGCAGGTATTGTCTTTCATGTTTATCCTTTCTTTGAGTATTTCACGGTAGCACCGATAAATCCAGCGAATAAAGGATGGGGCGCCGTCGGTTTGGATTGAAATTCGGGATGGAACTGAACTCCGATAAACCAATTGTGTTTCGGAATTTCCACGATCTCTACGAGGTTGTCGTCCGGGGAGGTCCCCGCGATCACCATTCCGTTTTCCTCATATTGTTTTTTGTAACGGTTCGTGAATTCGAATCTATGTCTGTGTCGTTCGTGAATCAGTTCGGATTTATATTCTTTAAAGGTAAGAGTGTCTTTTTTGATTTTGCAAGGATAAGAACCGAGTCTCATCGTTCCGCCCATCTGTTCGATGTCGTTTTGTTCTTCCAAAAGCGAGATCACCGGATGTTCCGTGTCCGGTCTGATCTCTGTGGAGTTTGCGTCTTTCAAACCGAGAACGTTTCTTCCGTATTCCACGACCGCGCATTGCATTCCGAGACAGATTCCGAAAAAAGGAATTCCTTTGGTTCTTGCGTATTGAATGGCGAGAATTTTTCCCTCGATCCCCCGATCTCCGAAACCGCCCGGAACCAAAATGCCGTGTACGTTTTTCAAAGAATCGGCGACGTTGTCCTTGTCCAAATTCTCGGGATCGATTTTTACGAATTCGACCTTCGCGTTATGCGCGATTCCGCCGTGCGAAAGACTTTCATAGATGGAACGATATGCGTCTTGTAAGGAAATATATTTTCCGACAACGGCGACTTGAACGGTTTCTTTCGTGGTGATCAGTCCTTTCACCATAGAATCCCATCCGTTGAAGTTGGAAGTGCGGAGTTCCATTCCCATCGTTTTGAGAACGACCTCGTCGAGTTTTTCTTCCTTATACATTTTAGGAATTTCGTATATTGAAGTGGAGATATCGCTCGCGGAGATTACGTTTTCTTCCTTTACGTTGCAGAAGAGGGAAAGTTTATTCTTCATTTCCTTTGTCATCGGTTGAGAAACGCGGCAAACGAGAATGTCGGGTTGGATTCCGAGTCCGAGCAATTCTTTGACGGAATGTTGCGTCGGTTTTGTTTTCGCTTCTCCCGCTGCGGTGATCGTCGGGACCAGCGTTAAATGGACGAAGAGCACGTTGGAACTTCCGTGTTCGTAACGCATCTGACGGATCGCTTCCAAAAACGGAATCGATTCGATGTCGCCTACCGTTCCTCCGATTTCGACGATTATAAAGTCTGGGTTTTCTTCTCGGGCGACGATATACATTCGGTTTCGGATTTCGTTCGTGATATGAGGAACCACTTGAACCGTTCGACCGAGGTAATCCCCTTTTCTTTCTCTTTGAATGACCGTATTATAAATCTGTCCGGTCGAAACGGAATTCTTCCGTGTCAATTTGGAATGAGTAAAACGTTCGTAGTAACCGAGATCCAAATCGGTTTCGGCTCCGTCGGCGGTGACATACACTTCTCCGTGTTGGTAGGGACTCATGGTTCCCGGATCGATATTGATATAAGGATCCATTTTTTGGAGAGAAACCGTATATCCTCTGCTTTCCAACAAACAACCCAGAGCCGCGACCGTGACCCCTTTTCCAAGTGAGGAACTCACCCCTCCGGTTACAAAGATAAACTTAGTTCTCGACAACTTGCATTCCCGCCTTTCAGAACAGAGTTTTGAGTGTTTCCAGAAATTCAAACAGGAATTTCTAAGAATTCTGTCTCTAAAAAAATAGAAGGACTTCGTTTTAGAGTTTCAGGATTTTCTCGATGAGAAGCGAGGTGGATTTTCCGGGGACAAAGGGTAAGATTTTGACTTCTCCGCCGAATTGACGAACAATCGGAGTTTCGGGAAGTTCTTCGACTTTGTAATCTCCCCCCTTTACGTGGATGGAAGGTTTTACGAGTCGGATGAGATCGAGGGGCGTGTCTTGGGAAAAAATCGTGACCGCGTCCACAAATCTTAGGTTGGAAAGTAGAATGGCCCGATCTTCCTCGGAAACGACGGGTCTTTGTTCTCCCTTGAGACGTTTTACGGAAGAATCCGCGTTCAGTCCCACCCAGAGAAAATCTCCGAGTTCTCTCGCCTGGGAAAGATAGGTGACGTGTCCTTTGTGAACGAGATCAAAACATCCGTTTGTGAATACGATTCTTTTGTCCTTACGAATTTGGTCGGCGAAATCTGCGGCCTGATCCCAGGGAACGATATGATTTTTCAAATCCATTCTTACTTTTGAAAACTCCCCATCGATTGTAAGGACGCTTCGAGTTCTTCCGGCGTTACGGTTTCTGCTCCGAGTTTTCCGACTACGACGCCCGCGGCGGCGTTTGATACGACGCTTGCGTCCAACTCGCTGAGCCCCGCCGCGTGATACGCGGTATAGGCGCTGATGACGGTATCACCGGCTCCGGTTACGTCGAAAACTTCTCTTGCGACCGTCGGTATATGAAAGATTTCTTTTTTAGCGGAGAGATAGAGGCTCATTCCTTTTTCCCCTCTTGTAATCATCAGAGAAGGACAGGAAAGTTTTTCCGAAATTTCTTCGGCCGCTTTTAAGACCTCGGAATCGTTCTCGAGTTTTTTGCCGATCGCCTTTCCCGCTTCGTGATGGTTCGGGGTGAGAATGCTCACGCCTTGGTAAAGAAAAAAATGACTGACCTGGGGATCCACGGTTACGATCTTTTTTTTATCCACGCAAATCTTGGAAACCTCGCCGATGATTCTCGGCGTTAAGGTACCCTTATCGTAATCGGAAAGAACGACCGCGTCTGCGGAATCGATTCTTTCTAAGAAAGCTTTCAGAAGTTCGTCTTCCTCTTTTTGTGTGATCGGTTTTAATTCTTCCTTGTCGATTCTGCAAACTTGTTGATGTCCCGCGATCACTCTCGTTTTTAAGATGGTCGGTACGTCTTCGGATTGAATTAGAAAATTCTGATTTTGATCCGTCTTTTCATCGGAAAGAAGTTTCGAGAGACTTTTTGCCTTTTCGTCTTTTCCGGATCTTCCTAAAACGATGGAAGTAACTCCTAAACTCGATAAATTTTTGACTACGTTTCCCGCTCCGCCTAAGGTTATTTTTTCCTTTCGAACCCAGACGACCGGTACGGGAGCTTCGGGAGAAATTCGATTCACTTCTCCGATCAGATATTCGTCCAGGATGAAATCTCCGATTACGATGATTTTTAAATTCTTAAGATTCGCCGTGGAAGTTTGAAAGCGGTTTCGATCGAGATAATACAAATTCTACTAGTCCTTGGGATTTTGATTTACGGTTTCTCTCTAAGCAGTTATAGTATCCTTCCCGTGTCAACCACTACTGTCCCCATCTTTCCGTTGCCGGAAATCATTCTATTCCCTGGGACATACCTACCTCTTCACATCTTTGAACCTCGTTACCGATTGATGCTCGATTATTGTATGGAATCCGGAGAAGAATTGGCCGTTGCCCCCATTCTTCCCGCTAAGTCCAGAGCGCCTTCCAAACATCCCGAGATCGAGACCGTTTTCGGTTGGGGAAAAATCATTCGAAGAGATCCGTTGCCCGACGGTCGATCGAATATTCTTTTGGAAGGAAAGGGAATCGCTAAACTGATCGACTACGAAACGGTGGAGCCGTTTCGGGTGGCGCGTATCGAAAAGATCGAACCGGATTTCGAATATCTAAAGGACGAAGATTTTAGAAAGACTTTCGAACGCCTTCTGTTTCTTACAAAACGAATTCTTCTTTCGGAAGGCGCCGGGGAAGATTTGATTCTTCGTATGAACGAACTCATGACTCATCCTTTTCCGATCGATTTTATCGCTTCCATTCTCAATTTTGAATTTTCCAAAAAACAAGAGATTCTTGTGGATCCAAACCCGTTGGAGAAAACGAAAATTCTTATGGAGATCGTGGAAGAATTGAATTTGAAAGAATAGTTTTTTCGGAGTTTTTTAGTTTACGGCCGGGTTCTCAGGGTTCCATAAGTGCGCTTCGGAGAACCGTTTCTTGTATGGGCGTTTTATTGCTGAATTCCGATCCGGAAATCCGTTCGATTCTTCAAGAAAGAAAAACGGAAGTTGTTACCCTTTTGATTCCCGAAGCTACGTTATTCGCGTTGGGTGAAAAGGGGCGAAAAAATCTCGGGAAACAGATTCCGATTCTTTTGAAGTATTATTCCAAGTATTTGTCCACGACAAAACGTTTGGGGAAGAATGCTCGTAAAACTATCTATCAACCGAGTCCGGGCAAGGAGAAAATGAAGAGAATCAATGTGCGTTTGAGCACGGGAAGTTGGTCTTTGCTCGGTGCGCTTGCTCAAGTTCACGGGGTTTCTCGGTGTTTTCTTTTTAATTATTTACTTTGGTTTGAAAAAGTTGGGGTCGGGGATTCTATCGTGAGAACTATGAATGAGGGAGGTCCTACGTTTCACAGGGAATACAAATACATTCTTCACCTCGATCTTCTGAAAAACGAAATAACACGCAGATTAGAATGCAACCCGAGGAGCACTTTTTTCGTGGTAAACTACGAAAGTTTGTACAGCTCGTAAAGATATTCAAAAATTCTGAACCGAATTTTAAAATTGGACAATAAGTTTTAGAATACGATCATTCCTGTTCTTCAAAAAACGGAAACGTTGCTGCTTGTAAAAAGTCCCAACGAAAAATCGACAAAGCCTGACTTGTCCGAAAATACAAACCAAGAATTCAAAAGAATCCAATCCATCGATTTATATCTTCCGACAAGTAAACCCGAGAACGGACACTATAAAAAGCAGAACCTACCGATCAAGATTGAACTTTCTTAAACACCCGCCGCGAAGTCACATAACGATCAATCCACCATTTCATCGAAATCTTATCGATCACAACCCCCCTTGTCGAAGACGCATGTGCAAATTCCTTGTCGCTAATAACGAGCCCGACGTGGGTAATCTTACTTTGATTCGGGGAAGCGGAAAAAAAGATCAAATCACCGGCCCGCAAATTCTCATGGGAGACTTTGCTCCCCGAATTCGCCTGATCTCGACCCAGACGAGGAACAATTTTTGTGGGAACTCCCACCCGCTTATCCGTTAACGAACTAAACGTAAACCCGGAACAATCCACACCCTTCTTCGAAGTCCCACCCCAATAATAAGGGGTCCCGAGCCATTCTTTCACGACCGAAAGTAAATAAGAAGAATGTAATGTTTCCCACTCCTCCTTTGCGGCCGGAACGGGAGCATCCGGCTCGACTTCGGGAACCAATGGCGGATCGGGAATATTCTCCTCAAACCCGAATTTTGGACGATCCCCGATCACGATTTCGCCCGCGGAATCCAAACCGCTATCCAAGGTTCTCGCGGTCGCGATCGAACTCGTCCAAGAATCCACGGATTTACTTTTGGTCCCGTCGTGCAAGGATTTGAGCTGGGACAACAGATCGGAGGCTAACGTATAACGATCGTTAGACGGATTGAAAAAAATCGCCTGACGAAAGGCCGAATCCGTTTTTTCAAACGGAGAATTTGCGCCCTTATTCGGAAAAAGGCTGAGAATTCTCGACGCGAGTCGGTTTTCCGGAATCCCCGCATATTTACCCGCGATCAAAGCGCGGCCCCCGGCCAAAACGGAAAAACCGTCCCAACGGGACTTCAACGCAGTCGATAAAAAAACGTTCCGGATTTCTTCCCGAATTCCAGCCTTATCCGTTTCCTTAACGAACAAGGAAACCAAAACGAAATCCTTATCGCTGAGTTTTTGTTTGGAAAGAATGGGGATCGCGTCCTCCGCTTCTGTAAAACGCATTCCCGAAAGAGAAACGTAATACTGATTCACGATCAGATCCGCTACCGTATCGGGAGCAAGGCCTTCCATGATCGCCCAGGGAATCGTATTCTTCGTGATCTCGATTACTTTCGGGTCCTTCGATTTTCCGCCTAACTTCTGAAAGACGGAATTTCGGATTAAAAGAGTTTGACCGGTTTCAAAATCCTCTTTGAGCAGATCGGAAAACGAGTCCGCAAAAACGGAAACCGGAATCCAAATAACGGCGAAAAGAATCGTCAGAATTCGAAACATCATCATCTCCTAATATATCAATTTTAGAATGTATAAAAACGGGAATTCTCGCGTTATACGTTATTGATCGCCGCCGTGCATCCAGACTTGGAATTTTTTTCTTGCCAAATAAAGAATCAAACCGCCCGAAAAAGCGAGACCTGCAAACATTCCGAAAAAAGTCGGAAAACTATCGGTTCTCATCAAACCTGCCAATTCTCCTGCGAGAATATTGCCGAAAAAACTGGAAAGAAACCAAACGCCCATCATAAACCCGCCGAGATGACTCGGAGCCAATTTCGTGACAAGCGCAAGTCCGCCCGGAGAAGTGAACAATTCCCCGATCGTAATACAAAGAACCATTAAAAAAAGCCAGATCGCCGAGATCTTATGCCCGACTCGAAAGTCAAGAGTGACTAACGTTAAAATCAGAAACCCAAAACCCAAAATAAAAAACCCGTATGCGAATCTCGTCGAAGTATCGGGTTTCCAATTCCGCCGCGCGAGAACCGTCCAAAAGGAGGCGATCAAAGGAGCAAAAACCAAAATCAAAAGAGGATTTAAGGATTGGAAAAAAGGAGTGGGAATATCGTAACCGAACCAATTCCGATCCACGTGACGATCGATAAAAAGATTCATCGAAGACCCGATCTGTTCAAAGACCGCCCAGAAAATGATCGCAAAGGTCGTAAAGATGAGAATCACCGCGAGTCTTTGTTTTTCTTCTCGGGTTAAGGGAGAATGTCTCTGTCCCTCTTCGATTCTATTTTTTTTGCCGGGTTCGAAAACCCGATCCGAAAATCTTTTTTGTCCGAAAAGAAAAATCAAAATCCCGAATAACACCCCGAAGGCGGCCACGCCGAATCCGTAACCCCAGCCGAAGGATTCGCTGAAATACCCGCAGAAAAGAGGTCCTAAAAAACCGCCGAGATTGATTCCCATATAAAAGATCGTAAACCCGGAATCTTTCATGTGGGTTTTGTTATCTTCTTCGTAGATTCTTCCCACTACCGTGGAGATGTTCGGTTTAAAAAAACCGACTCCGATGATGAGCAATGTCAATCCCAAAAGAAAGAACGGCTTCGTTTCAAAGGCAAGACTGAGATGTCCGAACATCATCAAAGTCGTTCCCAAAAAGATGGACCTTCGAAAACCGAGATAACGATCCGCGAGATAGCCGCCGATCAAAGGGGTTAAATAAACAAGACCGGTATAAATTCCGTAAACCCGGTTCGCTTCCGGATCCGAATAGTGAAAAACCTTCGTGAGAAACAGCACGAGTAAGGCGCGCATTCCGTAAAAACTGAATCGTTCCCAGGTTTCCGTAAGAAACAAAACGGGAAGACCTTTCGGGTGAGAATTTACGCTTTTGCTCTGGAGGTCCATAAGGGTTCCTGAATATTCTCTTCAAGGTTCGCATAACGCGCCGCTACGAAAAAATAATCCGAAAGACGGTTCATAAAAATCATAGGAGGAGAAAGAATTTCGAGCCCCTCTTCCTTGTATTTCACCATTTCGCGTTCGAGTCTTCTGGCGACCGTTCTGCATATATGCAAAAACGAAGAGCCTTTGGTTCCTCCTGGCAGAATGAACTTTTTCAAAGGTTGTAATTTTTCCTGCATCGTGTCGATCCGCCCTTCCAAAAAGGAAATGTCCTCTTCTAAGATACAGGATTCATCCTTGGGTCTAAACCCCGCGAGCTCCGAACCCAATTCAAAAAGTAAATTTTGAATCGTTTCCAAGGGAGAATGAAGATCGGAATTTTCAGGTAAAAAAGATCGAACGACCCCGATCGTGGAATTGAGTTCGTCTGCGGTTCCGAACAATTCCACTCTACGATCGGATTTGGGAACCTTGGCTCCGGTCGCCAAAGAGGTCTGACCGAAATCCCCTTTCTTAGTATAGATTTTCATAATTCTTCCGTAAGCTCGATTCTCCATCACGGAAAAAGGAGACAAAATACGATCAAAACAATGGAAACGGCGGATGGAAAGAAAAGGACTTTTTTTATAAACTGAAGGAAAAGAGTTGCTTTCAGAAATAGTTTTGGTTAATATTTTGACAAAAGTTTCCTAAACTAAAGTTCGGCTCCCTCCGCACAATACTTTAGGAAAAAAATATAAAAACTTTCACCTCCGTCCTAAAACAGAGTGGAAGTTCGCAGTGGAAAACAAAGGCGGTCTTCGCCCCAAAACATCGGCCCGGACGGATCCGGGCAACATTGACAGGGAGGTTGTGAAAATGATCATCAATCACAACATTAGCGCACTCAGGACGAACAACGTACTGAAGAGCGTAAACAAAGAATTGGATAAAACCATGGAGAAACTCTCCACCGGTTTGCGGATCAACCGCGCCGGGGACGACGCTCTGGGTTTTGCCATGTCCGAAAAGATGCGGACTCAGATCCGCGGCCTGGCTCAAGCGGAGCGTAACGTGATGGACGGGGTTTCCTTCATTCAAGTTACGGAAGGAACTCTGGAACAGGTCAACAATATCCTGCAAAGACTGAGAGAACTTTCGATCCAGACTTCGAACGGAATTTATTCCAACGAAGATCGTAAGCTGGTTCAACTCGAAGTCGATCAACTGATTGAGGAAGTGGATCGAATCGGTAAATCCGCCGAGTTCAATCATATCAAACCTCTTTCGGGAGATCATTCGAAACAATCCAACAAACCGATTCAGTTGCAGGTCGGACCGAATCAAAACGAAAAACTCGATATCTTTATCGATTCCATGAACGCCACCGGACTTCAGTTGGTTGCGAACGGAAAAAAACAAGCCCTCTCTTCTCCGGCCAGCGCGAACGCGATGATCGGAATTTTGGATACGGCGATTTCCAAAGTGAATCAACAAAGGGCCGATCTCGGAGCATACTACAATCGTTTGGAAATTACTTCCCAAGGATTGCAGTCTAGTTACGTAAACATGGTCGCCGCGGAAAGCCGTGTGCGGGACGCGGATATGGCGGAACAAATCGTGGATTACACGAGAAACCAGATTCTCACCAAAAGCGGATCCGCGATGCTCGCTCAAGCGAACATGAGACCCGATCAAGTGGTAAAATTGTTAAGCGACAGATTTGGTTGATCGTTTCGGATCGACCGATTCTTTCTTTAGGGAGAATGGAGAATCGATCCCGAACTGAAAAAATTTCCGAAGAACCCAAGGGCCGCTCTTTATCGAGGCGGCCTTTTTTATTTTTACGCGTCAAGGCTCGGACAAGTTTATTTTGTTTTTTGAATATTCAAACTTGAAAATATTGTGCCGAGCCCGATTCTCCCCTGTTTCCAAAGCAGATAAACCGGAGGATAGACCAATAATTCCAAAATAAAACTCGTCGCAAGCCCGCCCACCATCGGCGCGGCGATTCGTTTCATCACATCGGAGCCGGTGCTGTTGGACCAAAGAATCGGTAACAATCCCATCATCGCCGCGAGAACGGTCATGATCTTCGGACGAACGCGATGAACCGCGCCGTGAAATACGGCGTCGATCCATTCTTCCTCGGTTTTGAGTTTTCCCTTTTTGCGAGCGTCTTCGTAGGAAAGATCCAAATACAAAAGCATAAAAACCCCCGTTTCGGCGTCGAGTCCCATGAGCGCGATCATTCCCACCCAAACCGCGACGGAAACGTGATAGTCGAGAATATACAAAAGTCCCACCGCTCCGACCAACGAAAACGGAACCGCGAGCAATACGATCCAGGTCTTCGCATACGATCTTGTGTTCGCGTATAACAACAAAAAAATGACGAGCAACGTGATCGGAAGGACATACTTCATTCTTTCCCGAACCCGGATCATGTTTTCGTATTGGCCGCTCCATTCGATCGTGTAGCCGCTCGGTGTTTTGATCTTTTGTTCGATCAGTTTTTTGGCCTGGTCGACGTAGCCTCCGATGTCGCTCGTGGACGGATCGACGTAAACGTAACCCGCTAGGAATCCGTTTTCGTCCCGGATCATGGAAGGCCCAGTTTTTAAACGGACATCGGCGATTTCCGAAAGCGGAATATGTCCGAACGTTTGGGTGGGAACCAAAATCGCACGGATCTTATCCACTGAATCCCTGAGTTCCCTCGGATATCGGAGGTTTACGGAGAACCTTTCCCGTCCTTCTATGGTTTGTGTGATCGATTCTCCGCCGATCGCGGAAACCACGATTTGTTGTGCGCCGTCCACAGATATATTATATCTTGCTAAATTAGATCTTTTTAATTCTATATCGAGGTAGTATCCTCCCGCGGTCCGCTCCGCGAACGCGCTTCTCGTTTCGGGGACCGTTTTTAAGACGTTTTCGATTTGGATTCCGAGTTTTTGGATTTCATCCAATGACGAACCGAGAATTTTGATTCCAACCGGAGTTCTCATTCCGGTGCTCAACATGTCGATTCTTGCTTTGATCGGCATGGTCCAAGCGTTGGTGACTCCCGGAAATTCCATTTCCGCGTTTAGAATTCGGATCAATTCTTCCTTCGTGATTCGTTCCGATAAAAACGGATAGAACGGGATTTGAAAAATTCTCGGCCATCCGGAATAGAATCGATTCGCCTTTCTCCATTCTTCCTTAGGATGTAAAAGTAAAACCGTTTCCATCATGGAGAACGGAGCCGAGTCGGTCGCGGTTTCCGATCTTCCCGATTTTCCGAAAACTCTTTTGACCTCGGGAACCGATTTCAGTTTTCGATCCATCGCGATCATGAGTTTTTCGGCTTCGGCCACTCCGATTCCGGGTAACGTGGTCGGCATATAAAGAATCGTTTCCTCGTCCAAAGGCGGCATGAACTCCGATCCCAAGCTCCAATACATCGGTATCGTGAGAATTACGAGAACCAATGCGGAAACGATCGTTCGTTTCGGGTTGTGAAGAACCCAACGACAAGCGGGGCCGTAGAATTTAAAAAGAATCTTACTGACCGGATGTTTTTCTTCGGGATAATATTTTCCAACGAAAACGGAGGTTGCGATCTTGGAAAGAATCGGACTTTTGAATCGAAAAGGATCCATTCTCGTGAACAACATTCGAAACGCCGGATCCAACGTGATCGCAAGAAGGGCCGCGACCGCCATTGCAATATTTTTTGAATATGCCAAAGGTTTAAACAACCTTCCTTCCTGATCGACCAAAGCGAACACCGGAATAAAAGCGACCGCGATCACAAGCAACGAAAAGAATACGGACGGACCGACTTCCAAAAGCGCTTCCAATCGAACCTGATGATAATCCCCCTTTCTTCCCGAGGTTTCCCATTCTTCTAATTTTTTATACGCGTTCTCCACTTCCACGATCGCGCCGTCCACGAGAACGCCGATGGAAATCGCCATTCCGGAAAGGGACATCAGGTTCGCATTGATATCCAAAAGAAACATGGGAATAAACGTAAGAAGCACGCTGATCGGAATCGTCAATATCGGAATGATCGCCGATGGAAAATGCCAGAGAAACAAAAGAATCACCGCCGAGACGATCAACATCTCCTCGATCAACTTCCATTGCAGAGTGGAGATCGCGTTCCGAATCAACTCGGATCGATCGTAAACGGTGATCAGTTCGGTTCCTTCGGGGAGAGTTTTTCGGATTTCTCCGAGCTTGCTCTTCAAGCGATCGATGACGTTTAACGCGTTTTCCCCATGTCGCATAACAATCGTGCCGCCGACCACGTCCCCTTCCCCGTTTAGATCCGCGATTCCTCGTCGCAGATCGGGCCCGAACTGAACGTTCGCCACGTTTTTTAAAAGAATGGGAGTTCCGTTTAGATCGGTTCCCAAAGAGATGTTTTCTATATCGCTCAGAGAAGAAAGATAGCCTCGACCCCGAACCATATATTCCGCGCCCGAAATTTCCAAAAGTCTTCCGCCCGTTTCCTGGTTGCTCGAACGGATTCTTTGAACGAGGGTCTCGAAATCTATATTATAAGATCGTAAAGCGTTTGGTTGGATCGTGATTTGATACTGTCTTTTGAATCCTCCGATCGACGCGACTTCGGAAACTCCGGGAACCGCGTTCAGGGAATATCTGAGTTTAAAATCCTGATACGTTCTCAGATCGGCGAGATTCGATTTTCCGCTCGTGTCCGATAAAACGTATTGATACACCCAGCCCACCGAGCTTGCGTCCGGACCGAGTTCGGTTTTCACTCCCGCGGGAAGATTGGATTGAATTCGGGAAAGATATTCCAAAACTCGGGATCTCGCCCAATAAATATCCGTCCCGTCCTGAAAGATCACGTAGACATACGAAAAACCGAAATCGGAAAATCCTCGAACCGCTTTGATCTTCGGAGCTCCGAGCAAAGACGTGATGATCGGATAGGTTACCTGATCTTCTAAAATATCGGGGCTTCGATCCCATCTGGAATATACGATGACCTGCGTGTCCGAAAGATCCGGGATCGCGTCCAAGGGAATGTTTCGAAGCGAGACGATCGACGCGACGACTGCGAACAAGGTCAAAAGTATTATTATGAATTTATTATATACGGAAAAACGAATGATGTTCTGGATCATGGATGATAGCCTCAGTGTTTGTGATCTTCGCCAGAGGAGCCGAAACGTATTTTGGCTTCCGAGTCGAGTAAAAAGGCCGATTCTACGACCACCCTTTGGCCTTCTTTCAAACCTTCCTGAATCTGGGTCCAAGGTCCTGCGCTCGCTCCGGTTTTAACCGGGACGCCGAGAAAACGATCCGGTCCCGTTTGCACGTAAACGATTTTATGCATTCCTGTATCGAAGACCGCGGAGGAAGGAACGCTCAAAACGTTTTTCAGAGGAATGTCGATTTCCAGATCTCCGAACATCTGCGGTTTTAAGATTTGATTTTTATCGAAGACCTCGCTTCTCAGTCGGAGCGTTCGATTGTTCTTATCCAGAATCGTGTCGATGCTTGCGATTCTTCCCGAGAAAACCGTATCGGGATATACGTTGGTTCGGAACGAAATTTTTAAACCGACATGCATAACGGAGAGATCGGATTCGTAAATTTGAGAATAGATATGCGCCCTTCCCGACTTTCCACCCAAGATCAATTCGGAAGGATCCCGTTTTCCGGAAGTCCAAAGACGGATTTGTTCCGTGGAAAGCCCGAGTTGTCTGAGACGAATCTGCGGATTCTGACCCGCAAACGAGGAAGAATCGGATAAGAGTTCTCTTGCGCGCAAAAGCTCCTTATATTCCGTCAACGCGGTATATAAATCGGGATCATACGCGACCGTAGAATACGCCGAGATTTTTTTCTCCAAATCTTTCCTTTGAACCGTTTCCGTTCGGATTCCGATCGATTGTTGTTTTTCCAGGGAGAGTTTCAGTTCTCGAGAAGGAGAATTCTCGTTTTTCTGAATATTCTCTGTTTTGAATGTTTGTTCCGATTCTCCGTTTGCGCTTTTACCGGAAGAATTTTGGGAAGAATCGTTCGCCTCGTGTTCTTCGTGATTCTCGTGCGTTTTGGGGACGAGGTCCATATTACAAATCGGGCATGTCCCCGGTCGATCGGACGTATAGGTAGGATGCATCGGGCAGTAATAGATTTCTTTGGATCGTTTGCAAAGAGCCAGAACGGAAACAAGAGCGACTAACGCGGTTAAAAATATAAATTTCTTTTTCATAAGGA